>JAQNCM010000262.1 GCA_029237615.1 Mucilaginibacter sp. | reverse complement strand
TTTGCCATCCGTTTAACAGAAGTAAATACAAACCCCGTCAAATATTTTATTTAATGGAACAAACCGTAGAACAAAAGCTTAAAGCTTTATACGAACTACAAACTATCCACACCAAAATTGACAAAATTCGCCAGGTAAGAGGTGAATTGCCTATGGAGGTTGCCGACCTTGAAGATGATGTTGCAGGTCTTGAAACCCGTATACAAAAAATTAAAGCCGAGCTGGATGATTTGGAAGATGATATTGTTACCCGCAAAAACCTGATAAAGGATGCACAGGCTAATATCAAAAAGTACGAAACGCAGCTTAACGAGGTTAAAAATAACCGCGAGTATGACGCAATTTCAAAGGAAATTGAAATCCAGGGATTAGACATCCAGGTGAGCGAAAAGAAGATCAGGGAATATGGGTTTGAAATAGCCACAAAAACCGCTGTCTATGAAAAAGCATTGGCTGACCTTGAAGCTCGTAAAAGCGACCTTGACGCTAAAAAAGCGGAACTGGGCACTATTACAGCCGAAACGCAAAAAGAAGAGAACGAATTGACAGCTCAGGCGGCAAAAGCCACTGTAAGTATTGATGAACGTTTATTAATAGCTTATAACCGTTTACGCCAGAATGCAAAAAATGGCTTGGCAGTGGTAACTATTCAGCGCGATTCATGCTCAGGATGCTTTAACCAGATCCCGCCTCAACGTCAGTCGGATATCCGGCAGCGTAAAAAAATCATTGTTTGCGAACATTGCGGCCGTATTTTGGTGGACGAGCAAATGGCTTTAGAAGCTGAACCCGCTTAAGCATTTCCCATAAAGGGCAGTATAAAATTTTAAAAGGCGCTCATTGGCGCCTTTTTTGTGTTAAATATTTTCAAACTAAGATGATTAAATCCAGGGGAACTTATTTTATACTGATTTTTTTTACCATTATAATTGGGCTGCTATCCCGCGAATTTAAAGTAGTCCCCCTATTCGCCGGCGATATTTTATGGGCTTTAATGGTTTACTTTTTAGTAAGGTTTTTACTGATAGACAAGCCTATAAGTATTGTTATTATCACAAGCCTGCTGTTTTGTTACTTTATTGAATTTAGCCAGCTTTATAAAGCACCCTGGATAGATAGCTTAAGGCATACCGTTTTTGGCAGGCTGGTTTTAGGCGAAACCTTTTTATGGGGGGATATACTGAGTTATACAATAGGGATTGGAATTGGTGGTTTGGTTGATAGCTGGATTTTAAAACTAAAATCTTAAACTTACGAGCCCAGTTACAGTCAACCTAATACAACTACTCACTAAAATAAAGATATCTGCTTCCCTCCCTTTGGCACAAACAAATCATAATTAAAAGGTGGCATTTCTCTCTCAGCCAAAAAGCGGGTGCAGGCCATTTTAAACATTTGATGGATTGATTCCGCTATTTTTCCCTCCCCACTCATGCGGCGGCCAAAATCGCTGTCGTTTAACTTACCATCATGGCAGGATTTGATCATGTTCAGTACCTTTTCGGCCCTGTCGGGAAATGCCTTCTGTATCCAGTCTGTAAATATTTCGGCTATACTGCCGTTAAGGCGTACAATAGTAAAGCCTGCTGATAAAGCGCCCCTGTCTGCTGCGGCTTTTATAATTGCAGGTACTTCATTGCTGTTTAATCCGGGGATGATAGGTGCGGCCATAACCCGCACCGGGATATTATTTTCTGCTAGTTTCTGAATTACCGCGAGTCGCCCTGTTGCAGTGACGGTACGGGGTTCCAGCTTTTGCCGTAACTGTTCGTTTAAGGAAGTGATTGATATATTAACATGCACCAGTGACATCGCTGCCAGCTCGGTAAGGATATCAAGGTCACGAAGGATCACGTTATTTTTTGTTATAATACTTACCGGGTTGCGGTATTTTAAAAAAAGCTGCAACAGCGAGCGTGTAATTTTTAGCCTGCGTTCAATTGGCTGGTAGCAATCGGTGTTTCCCGAAAGCAGGATACATACGGGTTTATAATTTTTTTTATTAAAATACTCTTCTAGTAATTCAGGAGCATTCCTTTTTACAATTATTTTACGTTCAAAATCGAGCCCGGCGCTAAATCCATAATATTCATGTGTATTACGGGCATAGCAGTAAATACAGCCATGCTCGCAGCCCTGGTACGGGTTTATGGAATACATATGGCTAAGATCAGGGCTGTTGGATTCGCTTACAATTTTTTTGGGATTTTCTTCAAAAAGCTGGGTTGCGGTATTTTCCAGCAAGGGTTCGTCAAGCCCCTCTATATGCTCCAGCACATACTTGTTTTTTAGAAACTTATTATGCGTATTAACCTGTGCGCCGCGACCCTTAAAAAATTCGGAATTTTCCTCATGTGCCATAATGCAAATTTGCTAATATTTTTAGCAAATTACAAATTGATCAGCTTATTTTTTATGGCATATAAAACCAGTCCAACCCGGCTTTTAATATTGAGTTTTTCAAATAGCGAATCACGATAGCCGTCAACAGTTCGCACACTGATATTCATCTGGTCAGCAATTTCTTTGTAAGTGAGTTCGCTGCTCGCTAATTTTAAAAAATCAAGTTCGCGCCCATTCAACTTTGCCGGGTCTGCATTATGATTAAAAGAGTTTAACAAAAGACGGGTAACGAATTCCGGGTAATATACCTCTCCCTGGGAAACTTTTTGCAGTGCCTGCCGAAACTCATGAGGCTCAGAATCTTTCAGCAGATATCCTTTTACACCCAATTTTAGCATAGAAAGCACTTTTTCAGGGTCTTCCAGCATAGATAAAACGATGATGTTAATGTCGTGATAATTATTTCTCAGCCACTGAGCGGTTAAGGTGCCATTCATCACCGGCATGTGGATGTCCAGTAAAATAATATCGGGTTTATTTTGCTTTGAAATTTTTTGAATCAGCTCTTCTCCGTTACCAGCTTCAAAAAGAATGGTATAGCCTTCAAAATCATTTATCAACGAAGCAATGCCGCTTCTAAAAAGACGGTGGTCATCAACTAAAGCTATCTGGATGGGTACCATCAGTAAATAATCGTTTTTCTAAAGGGTTTAGGGCTAGTTTAATTTTACAGCCTTTACCTTGCGAACTGTCAATTGTTGCCACCGCGCCGATAAGGGTTGCTCTATTTTCTATGTTTTTCAAACCCGAACCCCGTTGGTTATCAAGAGAGATGAAAGAAAAGCCTGAACCATTATCTTCGAGGGTCAAGGTAAACATTTCAGGCATATATTGCAAGGCGATTTTTAAATCTTGGGCTCCCGAGTGTTTAAGGGTATTGTTTAGCGCCTCCTGAAAGATCCGGAAAAGTACCAGTTCACGCTGTTCACCTAAAGTGTAAGTTCCGCCGTCAATTAAAAGTGTTGTTTTAATTAAACCGCTTTTATTGATTTTTTCTATTTCTGTTTCAATTGTTTTTACCAGTCCAAATTTTGTGATATGTTCAAAGCTCAGGCTTTTTGATAAATCTCTCAGGTCGTTTATAACCTGCGCCACAAGTTCGCGGCTTTCATTAACCCGTTCATTCCTTTGCTTTTCATCAGCACCGGCTATCATGGCCATACTAAGCTTTACAAATGATAATACCTGGGTAATGTTATCGTGTATTTCGCGACTGATGTGAATCAGGGTATCTTCCTGCATTTCAATCTGCGCTTTAAGAAGCTCCTGGCGGAAGGCAGACTGGAGTTGGTCCTGTTCCTGTTTGTTCCTGATTTGCTTATTGCGATATAAAATAATAAAATAAATAATAAAGCCGGTAACAAAGGTAAACAGGGCCGCTGTTGATAATAAAACTACCTTTATATCTTCAAACCGCATTGGCCTTATCTATTTCTTCTTTGTCTGTTAATAACGCAATTCCGACTAATATAGTAAATATATATACTATAGAATACCATAAATAAAATACTAAGATATATAGCGATATGTTACTGATGTAAACATTAGAAAGCCCTATGTTTAAAAACATGGTTGTTGAATAAAACATAATAGCTGTATTAAACCAAAAAACCCCTTGTTTAAGTATCGGTGTTTTTAACGGATAATGCAACATTTGTTTAAATAGCAACAAGGAAAAGACCACTAACAATCCAAGTGTTGGCAAATTTACATAGGTAGGAAACACTTTATGAAAAGGCTGTAAAAACAAAGCATTAATTATAGCGAAGGGAGTCAAAATGACTATAGAAAAAACAATCATTTTTTTTAGGCTTCGGCTTGTAAAAAGATAGTAATAGGCTAATGCATACAATATGTATTCAATTATTGCCCTAAGGTGAAAAATTGGCGCGTTAGTGCGGTACAGCGCTATAAAGATATTTTCTAAAATATTTAATATCAACGAACTGATAGCGGCTATGGTTAATACCCTAAAAGGAATGCTCAGTTTTTTATACCGGATAATACCAATGATAACTACTAGTAAAAGTAAAATATCATACAAATAGGTTATAATAAATACAGCTGTTGGATTCAATGCGTTGCAAATAGGTATGATGTTAGAAATTTTTTAATAAAATGCTATTTCATCACCATCACTTATACATATCAGTTTCAAATCTTCTGTAAAGGTGATGCTTTAGCCTGGCAGAACTTCTCATTTTATTTATTTCAACCACTTACATTAAAAGTTTATCCTAAATCAACACAAAATGGAGGGCATGGTGGTGGGGCACAATAGATATTACCTGTATTTACATAAGGTGTTGAGGCGGCAGTAGCAGGTTCGGCACCCGATAAAATCAAGGTGAATACGTTTTCCGAAGATCCTGTAAAATCGGGATGCTTTGCCAGATCTATACTTATTCCTAAAACGTTGGGATTACTAAGCATATCTTCTATGATTTTACGGTTGATAAAAAAACCATGATGAAATTTTTTATCAGGTGTTACCAAAGCCGGCCCACCGGAAGTGGCATTCTGTTGCCGATACTCTTGAATCAGGCTCTTAGCCTGATTCAGATCAATAATTGTAGCCATAATTTTTGACTGAAGGATTAATTAATAGTTTTTCAATAATACAATATCCTTAGCAAAAAATCTTACCGTGTTTTAACGGTATTTTAGATCGTTAAAACACAATTTTTAGTAGTTTATGTTTATATACCAATGCGCAGGCTTCTTCAAAAACTATTAAATAAACCCATCGCAAATTTCGCAGACAAAATTTCGTCAAGGCCCGATAAAAAGAGAGTTGACCATGCTTTAAGCGACCTGTGCAATGAAATAAACAACAATTCTTCAAAAAAAGGGTTAATAATGCCCGTTGATGTGCGCAAAGATAGGTTTATCGTTCTGTCTGACCAGCATAAAGGTGCAAGAGATGGGGCGGATATTTTTGCGCTTGCAGAAAAGAACTACTTGGCAGCATTGGAATATTATAATAATAATAACTTTTTTTATATTAACCTGGGCGACAG
>JAQNCM010000708.1 GCA_029237615.1 Mucilaginibacter sp. | reverse complement strand
CGATTTCTGCCCCTCGCCGTGTGCGGAAGGGCAGGCGCGGGCAAGGCTCTGAGGTCCTGACACCGGTGTCCAGTCCGATTGACCGTGGCCCCCGGCTCGCTCACGCCGCGTCCCGGTCGCGCCCCGGGATGTCTGCGCGGGTGGGGCGTGGGGCGAGCCGGAACCGAACGCTCCGGCGTCCGTCGGCGAACAGGAGTGCGCGCGAGTCGAGCGCATCGAGTGCGGCGGCGAGGCGCGCGTGGGGGGTGGGGGGGAGTGGCAGAGCGATCGTGACGGTGACGTGCTCATCCTCGAAGCGGACGGTGCCTGGAGCGCGAAGCAGGGCGAGCAGGGTTCTGGCGTTGGTCTCCAGGTCGTGCAGCTTGTCGCTGGGCGCGAGGGAGTTACCGAGCGTGCCGAGGAGCCATCGGCGCGCGTTGTCCGCGGCGAACTTCAAAGGCTGAAGGAGCACACGGTGACGCGTCTTGAGCTGGGCGCGTTGAGCGTCAGGCTCGATCGTCACTCGGGGCACCTGCGCCGGCGTCGTGTGCAGCGTGCGCTCGATTCGGGCGCTCTCGACCGCAGTCCAGAAGCGATCCTCGTTGATGTCTTGGCGCGAGCGACTGCTGGCGGCGGGGGTCTCGTCGGCGAGCTCGGCGATGCGAGCGGCGACCCGATGCTGTTCCTTCTTGAGCGCTGCACGGGCAGGGTTGGGGACGGGCCGATCGTCGGGGGCATGGGTGGCGTCGCCGCGATCGACGAGGCGATCGATGTGAACGAAGGACCGTGCAGCCTTGAAGGAGTTCTCTTGCGCACCGCGGTGGGCGCGGAGCTCCCGCACGACGAAGGCGGCATCGACGAGGGTCGGGAGGTTGGTCGCCACCGGGATGAGCGCAGTACCATCGCGCTCGACGACCAGCCGTGCCCGATGGAGAAGCCGCCCATGGCTCCAGGCGACCTCGCCGACGCCGTCCTCGATGGGGGCGATGGTTGCGAGGTCGGGCAGCGTCACGGATGCCGGGACGTAGCCGACGTAGTAGAAGCCGTCTCGAGCGAGCGCGTCGAGGACCTCGAAGTCGAACCCACCGCGATCGAAGCACACCACCAGGGGACGGTCGCTGCCGAGGACGTCGCGCAGTCTGTGGGCGGTCACCTCGAGGTGTTGGCTCAGCGCCGAGCCGGTGGCGACGGGCATCGATGACCAGGTGAACCCGTGCGCGTCGGTGACGACCACGTCGAGGATGCCCTTCGACGCGAGCCGCCGCTTGCTGTCCCAACCCTTGTCGATGGGCTCCTCGCCCGAATACGCCTTGAAGTGGCCGTCCAGCCCGAACCAGAACCGCTCCGGCAAGCTCGCGCGCAGCACCCCGCGGATCAACGCGGCGTTGAGCTCGAGGACGTCGCTCCGAGCGCTCATCTGGACGATGGCTCGGTGCAGCGTGCGAACGCTCGGGCTGCGCTCCAGACCGAGGATCACGCCCAATGCACGTGCGTCGCGCTCGTGCATCGTCTCGAGCGAACCGTATCCAGCACCCCAGGCGGCAAGCAGAGCCGCGAAGATTTGATGCGCGTCGTACACGGCCTCGGCCGGCCGAACCACGCGGGCCGCGTCGAGCGCCGAGAAGAGGCCGAGCGCGGCAGCGGCAGCACAGAGCAGCAGCGTGCCTGCATAGCGGCACGGGTGCTCGGCAGGACCGCTCGCGAGCGGTGCCCCGGCGACGAGCTCCACGGAGGACGGCGCCGCATCGTGGATCGCTTCGAGCGCCTCGACGACCGTCGCGACGACATCGACAGCCGCCTCCTCGGCGCAGTCGATCTCCAGCGGCGGCGGAGACGAAGCCTCCGTCGACGTGCCGCTGCTCATCTCCTCGAGGGGCAGCGCTCCACCCGACGGCGCCACCGCGTGGTGGACGAGCGAGTGCGCCGTCTCCGGCGCGATCATCGGCAACGCTCCCTGCTTCGCACCGGGAGACAACCTCAAGCGCTTGATCTCCGTGGCGATGAGCGACTTCGAGACCCCGAGCGCCTTCGCGATCACCCGTGCGGTCGCACCGTCGGCATGCATCTTACGAAGGCGTTTTTCGCTGGTGCCCACCACCTTCCGTGGCGCCCCTTGCCGCGCGCCCTCCACGACCCGCTCGAGCCCCCCCTCGGCCAAACGCCGTCGCACGTTGCAAACCCCGCCGTGGCTCACGTCGCACAGCTCCGCGATCTTGTCCGTCGTCAGCCCATGGCCGACGCGAAGCAGCGTGGCGATCGAGATAGCCCGCCCGATCGGATCGCCCAGCCGGAACGACGCCACGGCCAGACCGCGGCAGAACAGCACCGAGTCTCGCCCCGCGCTCCGTCGCTCGAAGACAGGGCCGGCAATGTCGATCAACGGCCACATCGTCGAAGCTCTCATTCGAGGCTGTAGACGCTCGATCGACCCCAGACGGGTCAAACCTTCTGGTCACGCCGCGGCGACAGCAACCCCGAAATCTCGCCGAAACCGCGACGGCTCCGAACTGGTGTCAGGACCTCAGAGGTTACCGGGATGGGGCACCTTCGGGCAGCCGCTACGCGACGAGTCTCCGCGGTTTGTGCTCCACCCGTCCCTCGACGACGGAGGCGGGGTGCGGCGCCACGGTGAGGTCGAACACCGGCGGCCCGTGATCGGCGCGATCTCATCCGGGTGATCCACGGGATCGCGCGGGGCCCGTTTCATCCTCAC
>JAQNCM010000253.1 GCA_029237615.1 Mucilaginibacter sp. | reverse complement strand
GAGAGTTTAATGCGTGATGCGAAAATTACTCAGATATACGAAGGTACGTCAGAAATTCAAAGAATTGTAATTTCAAGGGATGTGTTGTAATAGCTAAATTTTTTTTTATAGCTTTGGCTATGTTGGACAAGCTTAATGAAATAATAACTAAGCAAACTGAGTTATTAAAAAAACCAACGAAACATTAACCCAATTTATGAAGGTTTCAATTCAACAATTTCAGCAACAGCAAACCTTTAACGAGCGTTTTTTTGATAAGCTTAGTGATATTGAAAACGCTTTAAAAAAATAATCTTTTTAATTACCGACCATGAAAATAAAGGCTGTTTTATTTGCCGTTACATTTTTTATTTACACAACTTCAGCTTCTGCACAAACCAAATTACAAACAGGCGTTTGGCGCGGTATCTTAAAAACCTCCTCAGGGATTGCCCTTCCATTTAACTTTAACGTTACTGGCGCTGCTGGATCGCAACAACTGGTTATTATTAATGGCGATGAACGTTTTAAAGTAACGGATGTAAAAATAAAGGGCGATTCTGTATATATTCATATGCCTTTATTTGATTCGGAATTTAAACTGAAATTTGAAGGACCGGACTTGAAAGGCAAATGGATAAAGCATGGGGCAACCAAAGATGCTGTTATGGACTTCACAGCGCAACCTCATACCTCCTACCGCTTTTTTAGCAAACCCGATAAACCGGCTTTTAATATCTCCGGCAGATGGTCGGCTACTTTTGGCGACGGCAAACCCGGCAAAGATGAATTAGTTGGTGAGTTTAAACAATCCGGCTCAAAACTGACCGGTACGTTTTTAAGCACAACCGGCGACTATCGTTACCTGGAAGGAACCGTGGCAGGTGACAACCTGTATTTATCATGTTTTGACGGCGGACATGCCTACATATTTACCGCGAAGATAAATGATGCTAACACCATCAGTGATGGCCGGCTTTACGCAGGCTATGCTGGCGTGGATGAATGGAAAGCAGTTAAAAATGCCAACGCCAAACTGCCGGATGCTTATTCGCTTACTGCCTTAAAACCGGGATATAAAAAAATAGATTTCACTTTCAAGGATATTAACGGTAACAAAGTATCATTAAGCGATGAGCGGTTTAAGAACAAGATCGTCATTGTACAAATATTAGGCTCCTGGTGCCCAAACTGCATGGACGAAACCAATTATTTAGTAAACAGGTATTATGCTAAATATCATCAAAAGGGAGTGGAGGTCATTGGCCTGGCCTATGAGCGCACCAAAGATTTTTCCAAATCGCAAAAAACAGTACAGCAATTAAAAACACATTTTAATGTGCCTTACCCGTTATTAATAACCGGTTTCACACCGTCAAATGGCGACCCGGAAAAGAGCCTGCCCATGCTTGCCGACTTTAAAGGTTTCCCCACCACTATCATCGTTGATAAAAAAGGCGAAGTCCGTAAAATTCATACCGGTTTTAGCGGACCAGGTACCGGCGGTTACTATATCCAGTTTATTAACGAATTTGAGAAGCTAACGGATGAATTATTGGCAGAGAAATAATAGGAACGCAAACTATTATAACTAAATCATGCTTCCCTTTCTTCCCATATCATACATAAATATAAAATGGTTTCAACGGCTTTTTGCATATCCTGAACAGATACCCATTCCTGCTTGCTGTGAAAAGCGTGTTCACCGGCAAAAATATTGGGGCAGGGCAAACCCATAAATGACAGCCGGGAGCCGTCCGTACCGCCCCTGATGCTGCAAAGTTTGGCGTTAAGGCCTGCGCGTTTTATCGCCTCCATCCCGTATTCAACAATTTTGGGATGCTGGTCCAATACACTTTTCATATTACGGTATTGCGCTTTCACCTGTAGTTCATAAGATGATCCTGGAAAATTCTTTAATACCGAATCGGCAGCGCTTCGGATCACGTTTGCATGGCCGGCTAATTTCTCATCAGTAAAATCCCGGATAATAAAATCAATTATGGCTGTTTCTACATGCCCGTTAATACCAACGGGATGTATAAACCCTTGCATTCCTTCGGTTCCTTCGGGAGAAAGCTCAAAAGGGAGCGCGGCAATAATTTGTCCGGCAATTTTTATGGCACTTTCCATTTTGCCTTTAGCAAATCCTGGGTGGATGCTTATTCCATTTATAATAAGCCTGGCGCCATCGGCTGAGAATGTTTCATTTTCCATATTTCCTGCACTTTCGCCATCCATGGTATAGGCAGCATAAGCGCCCAGTTTTTTTATGTCGACTTTATCAACGCCCCGGCCAATTTCTTCATCCGGCGTAAATAATATCCTGATAGCGCCATGTTTGATTTCCGGATGATTCATGAGCTGGTAACAGGCATCCATAATTTCCGCGACGCCCGCCTTGTTATCCGCTCCCAGCAATGTGGTTCCACTGGCTGTAATAATATCGTTACCTATCTGGTTCTTAAGGTCGGTATGATCAGTCAGTTTAATGATTTGTGATGGATCATCAGGCAAAACCAGGTCTGCCCCCTGGTAATTTTTATGCAGGATAGGTTTTACGCCTGTTCCGCTGCAATCGGGTGCGGTATCCATATGTGAGCAAAAGCAAATTACCGGGATGTTCTTTTTAACGGTATTTGCTGGTATGGTTGCGTATACATAGCCGTACTCATCCATGTGGGCATCCAAAACCCCCATAGCCTGCAGCTCGCTTACCAATAATTTACCCAAATCTTTTTGCTTTACTGTTGACGGAATAGTATCAGATTCTGGATCTGATTGCGTATCTATTGCAACATATTTCACGAACCGTTCGTTAACAGTGAAATGAAGTGCTGAATGTAAACTATATGGCATGGTAACGTTTAATTTTCTATTTTTGAAAGAGCTCCTAATATTGTAATTATTGATCAACATTTAGCATTGAAGAAGTATATTTTATTTGTTGCATCACAACTTATTGCAATGAGCGCGATGGCGCAAAGCGGTTATAACTACTATGAATGGGGCTGGGGGGCCGATGCAAGTTATATAAGGGGGTATACCAATATTACTAAACAGGATAACCACCCTGCGGTAAACTTTAATATTATTTACAATTATAGCCCATATTTGCCAATAACATTAGAAGTTCAGTCGGGCACACTTTCAGGCGGGGGGCTTTCACCTAAACAAGATCCTTATGGCCGCCAATACACCAATAATTATAAGGCTGTAATTGTACATGGAGATTTTCAACTCGGCGCAGGAATTGACTATGGCGAAAGCTGGTATTTAAATATTGTAAAAAACTTTTATATCGGTTCGGGTTTGGGAATTATCTCCAATGCAAATACGGTACAGCGTTATAGTATTTATGCACCGGCTTATCCTAATACCGGGTATTACAAATTTCCCGGAAGTAATAACAGTATCAATTTAATGATTCCGTTACGCTTTGGCTACGAGTATAAATTTTTCGATTCTTATAACCAGCCCAGTATAGCTATTGATATCGGCTATATACATAACGTTACTTTTGGTGAAGGCCTGGATGGTTATAACGACCCTAATGCTAAATTTAAAAACAATTCGCTTGATCAATACAGGCAAATTACAATTGGATTTAAATACTTTTTCGGCACGGTTGTATCTTATAATAAGATCATCAGGCCCTTTAGAGAGTGGTAAATAATAAATTGTGAATATAGAAGAACTACGTGATTATTGCCTTCAAAAGCCGGGTTCCACCGAAGGTCTTCCTTTTGGCGAAGATACGCTTGTTTTCAAGGTAGGTGATAAAATATTCCTCCTGATCAGCATAACAACCGCAAACCGGTTTAATGTTAAGTGCGACCCCGAACTGGCTGTTGAACTGCGGGAGCGTTACAGCGAAGTTCAGCCAGGCTACCACATGAATAAAAAGCTTTGGAATACCGTTTATATGGACGGCGTATTGAATAAAAAGCAACTGCACGAAATGATAGACCACTCTTACCGCCTGGTATTTGAAAGTCTTCCTAAAAAAGTGCAGGAACAAATTATAACAGCAGGCTATTTAGTCAGTTAAAATTAAACTTCAATAACCTTTTGCTGCGGTTGTGACAATTTGTGCGTTTGAGCAAGTTTGTTGTTCTGTGTCATGGACAGGCTGCCATTATAAACAGCGCCATTTTCAACCTGTAAGGTTTGTGTCCTTATTTCGCCGGTAACTTTTCCGCTGGCCTTAATTTCGAGAGAGTTTACCTGCAGGTTGCCGTTAACTGTCCCGTAAATAACCATTTCTTTGGTAATAACATTACCCAGTATCGATCCTTTTTCTCCTAAAATTAATCCTTCATCAACCATTACATCGCCTGTTATTTGCCCGTCAATACGAGCATAAGCAGGGGCTTTAAGATTACCATCCAAAATACAGCCTTCGCTGATCAGTGTTGAGATGGATTGGAGATCCAGCGCTACTTTATCTTTTTTCGAAAAAAGTGCCATAATTTATGGATTAATTATTTAGAATTTAGAGTAAGAAAACTTATGGGGTTTACCGCTTTTCCATTCTTTCGCACTTCATAGTGCAGGTGGGTGCCTGTTGACCGGCCCGTTGAGCCCACTTCGCCAATTTTTTGACCTACCGTAACTTCCTGGCCAACATTAACCACAATACGTGATAAATGGCCGTATAGCGTCTCATAGCTGTTGGTATGAGCTATGCGGACACAATTGCCATAACCGCCATACCATCCTGCAAAAACAACTTTCCCGTTGGCTGTACATTTAGCTTCGTCACCCTTGTGGCCTTTAAAATCTATTCCCGGATGAAATTCTGCATTTCCGGAATTAAAAGGATCGCTTCTGTACCCGAAGAAAGAAGTTAGCGAGCTAACCCGCGGATAGCCCATGGGCGTAAATGCAACTGCATGAACAACCCTGTTTAAATACTCGTCATATAATGAATAGGCTTCCTCGTCCGTAAGTTTTGCAGCATCGGCGTTTCCATTTCCGCCAACGGCCTTAGTTGAAAACCCTTTTAAACCGCGTTTTCTCAGATATTCATTTATTTTTTGAAGCTTTCCTTCAATTGATTGAATATAGGGTTGAGCGCCACTGGCTTTTTGCGGCTGGATAACTGGAGCCGGTGGCGGGATGGTTCCTTTAAGCTTTAGGATTTGAGCTAATAATTGCTTTTTTTCAGCTTCCTGCTGCCGGTTTTTTAAATTAAGATAAAATATTGTCCCGGAAAGCAGCGTTATAACTGTCAAAATACCCAGGGCATAGTGTTTTAGCCTGCTTATGTGACTGGTTTTTATCTGTAACGTTTTTGACTCCCTGTTTTTGTTTACAATAATTACCGTACTAATATCAGTGGGCTTTGATCTCATCGTTTAAAAATGTATAATTAAGGGACTGCAATATAATGAATGGCCTTTAAAAAACAACATTAAATATAGATAAACTTAGTGTTTATATAAACTTAAGCCGGTAATATCCAATTTTATTTTTTAACTTTTCCACACATCCTTAAACGTAAACGGTCAGCAAAATGTTATTTATTCTCGTTTTTGAGCAGCAACCGGGGAATGTTTGTTATTTTTGTTAATAAATTAAGAAAGAAACGATGTATCCAGAATATTTAGTAGCCCCTATGCGGGAAGACCTGACAAAGGTTGGCTTCGAAGAGTTAAAAGACGCTGAAGCCGTTACCAAAGCTATTGAAAGCGAAGGGACAGTATTTGTAATGGTAAATTCTGTTTGTGGTTGTGCTGCAGCTAACGCACGCCCTGCAGCCAGAATTGCTGCACAAAGTGAGAAGCATCCTGATAAGCTGGTAACAGTTTTTGCAGGCATGGAAACTGAAGCGGTTAATAAGGCGCGTGCATATATGCTGCCTTATCCTCCATCTTCGCCGGCTATGGCCTTATTTAAAGATGGTAAGCTTGTACATATTATTGAGCGCCACCAGATAGAAGGCCGCCCGGCACAAATGATAGCCGATAACCTTATTGGCGCATTTGAGCAATATTGCTAAGAGTTTTTATACCTATATTAAACCCGGTTTGTACTGCATTCCGGGTTTTTTGTTTTCTCTGTGTTCAAAAAAAATTAAACCTGAAGGTAGATTATTATAAATTTAGTTAATAAGTTACACTAAATTGTTAAAACAGGTCACATCCTGTCTGCACTCAAAATTTTAATAAAAGCCCAACCGGGATTTATTTTTCACGCCTGTACAAACTATAAACATGCCTGAAAGGGGTGAAGTGCAGTTTTTGCAGGAAGCGCCGCGCCGCATTTGCTCTCATATATCCATTTAAAGAAAATATCCAGATAAGGGCACTTGCTTTGCAAGTGTCTATTTCATATGAACCTTTTCATAAAAAATATGGTAAGCAACCGCTGCAAAATGATAGTGCGGTTAGAGTTAGAAAAACTTGGATTACATTGTACGCTTGTAGAACTCGGAAAAGTGGAAACCATGGGCACAATTACCCGTGAACGCATTGAAAATATACGGGCAGCTTTATTCCCTTACGGGTTATACCTGATGGATGATAAGAAAAGCATCCTGATAGAAAAAATAAAAAATGTAATTGTTGAGATGGTTCATTATTCGGAAACTCAGTTAAGAACAAATTTTTCTGAATACCTGAGCGAGAAATTGAACCTTGACTATACCTATCTCGCTAATATATTTTCAGATACGCTGGGAATCACTATTGAACATTTTATCATTCTTCATAAAGTTCAGCGCGTAAAAGAACTTATCGGATACAATGAGCTAAACCTTACCGAAATTTCGTGGAAGCTGCACTATAGCAGCGTAGCGCATTTATCTACCCAATTTAAAAAAGTTACCGGAGTAACACCTTCCTTTTTTAAACATCTCGAACACAAGAGCCTTACCGTGCTTGAAAATGTGTGAATTATATAACTTAATCCAAAAGTTGTGTAACGTTTACCCTCCCTTCCTGAAGTAGGTTTGTGCTTCCTGAATACTGTTAAGGTGTTTGGGGATATAAAATTCATTGTCACCTAAAATATTTTTATGAAAAAGAAAATTACTTTGACTATGGATACTACGACAAGATTGAGAAATCGTAGCTATTCAAAATTATACACTGCCATGCGGTCAATGGTATTACTGCTGCTTGTATTTACAGCGGCGTGTAAAAAAGATAATATGATTGCGGTACAGGGGGTTTGCCCTTTGGTTACCACCGACCCAATGGATAAAGCTGTTGACGTTGTGCTTCCAAAGGTAATTACCGCAACCTTTAATACCAACATGGATCCGGCAACCATCACCGACAAAACATTTATTATTATGCAGGGCGCCACCCCGGTATCCGGAACGGTTGCCGCTACAGCCAATGCAGCGGTTTATACTTTTACGCCAACCGTGCCATTATCACCTTTTACAGTTTATACAGGTACTATCACCACCGGTGCCCAGGATAAGTTCCATACCGCATTGGTAAACAATTATGTATGGAGTTTCACCACAATACCACAGGTAACAGTAACAGCTAATCCGGCAATTGGCGGAACGGTTGCGGGAGGGGGTACATTTGCCCAGGGCTCTCTGGCTACTGTGACTGCAACTCCTGCTGCAGGTTATACCTTTACAAACTGGACAAATAACGGTGTAGCTGCTTCAACCAGCTCAAGTTACCAGTTTACTATGGCAGGCAACATATCGCTGGTAGCCAACTTTGCACCTGTAGCGGTTGGAAAATTTGCTGTGATTCTGTCTTCACTTCCGGTGGCAGGCGGTACAACCAGCGGATCTGGTTCTTATAACGCAGGTGCTACAGTAACCGTAACGGCTTTTCCAAATGCCGGGTATACTTTTGTAAACTGGACAAATAACGGTGTTGTATCATCTGTTAGCCCCGGTTTTACTTTCACTATAAATGCAAACACTACACTGGTTGCCAACTATAAGATCATCCCTGCATCGCAATTTGCGGTGATTTTATCATCAAGTCCTGCCGCAGGCGGCATAACAACCGGCTCCGGAGCTTATGCTTCAGGTACTTCAGTAACGGTAACAGCAACTGCTAATCCAGGGTTTATATTTACCAACTGGACAGATAACGGTGTAATTGCATCTACAAGCGCCGCTTATACTTTCCCTTTAACTGCTAACCGTACGCTGGTTGCAAACTTTGCAAACACCTATACGCTAACAATAACTGCAGCGAACGGAACTGTGGCAGTAAACCCGCAGCAAGCAACGTATAATACCGGTACTTCGGTAACGCTTACAGCTACACCAAACCCTGGTTATTCATTTACATCCTGGAGTGGAGACGCTACCGGTTCTTTAAATCCATTAACGGTGACAATGAATGCAAACAAAAACATCGTTGCAAACTTTACCCTTATCCCTGTTATTGGGATCGGCCCGGGACAAGTAAATCTTGGAGCTGCCGGTACCTTCGCGATATTAACAGAATCGGGTATCTCAACAACCGGAGTTACTTCAATCCAGGGTGATATAGGCGTAAGTCCAATATCTGCTACCGCAATAACCGGGTTTGGATTAATAATGAACTCCAATGGGCAGTCTTCACATACACCTATTGTAACGGGCAATGTTTACGCGGCTGATTACGCTGCACCAACGCCGGGTAACTTAACCACAGCTATAAACAATATGGAAACCGCGTTTACCACGGAAAATGGTTTAACAGCGCCGGCACCGATAGTTGACCTGTATGCAGGAGATATCAGTGGCAGAACTTTGCCTCCGGGCTTATACAAATGGAATACAGGACTTTTAATATCAAGCGCAGGCGTAACATTGGCTGGCGGCCCTAATGATACCTGGGTTCTTACAGTTGCACAAGACCTTACTGTAAATAACAGTGCTATCGTTACGCTGACAGGCGGCGCCCAGGCCAAAAATATAGTATGGGTGGTAGCCGGAAAGGCGACGCTTGGTTCAAGTGTCAATTTTAGCGGAATCATATTAAGTAAAACGTTGATTTCCCTGAATACCAATACCACTGTAACAGGCAGGTTAATGGCGCAGACAGCGGTCACCTTAAATGCGGACACTATCATTCTGCCATAATCCACTAACATTTATTATTCTGTTTATCCCCCTCCCCTGAAAGGAGGGGGATTACTAAACATAAAACAAACAAAAATTAATTTTTAAAAAGATATCATATGTTACCCACAAATACAACCATTAAAAAGTTAGCCATTTGTTTCCTGATGGTAATACTTACCGGCGCAGGTGTTAATGCGCAAACTACGCCGCCCACCTGGTGGTTTGGCGTATCAGGTGCTGCCAATTTTAATTTCTATGGTGGAACCACCCAAACGTTGAATAATTCGTTGATCGTTCCAACTGCTTTTCACAGAGGCCAGGGCGTAAGCCCTTATGGCTCCGTCCTGGTTGAATATCGCCCGGCCGGTGTATTCGGCATAATGCTAAACGTTGGCTATGACGGCCGTGGGGCAAAGTTTAACAATGAAGTAGCTCCCTGTGATTGCCCGGCTACACTAAAAACAAGCATGAGTTATGTAACAGTAGAGCCCAGCTTGCGTTTAAGCGTGCCTTCATCCGGCCTTTACTTTTTTGTTGGGCCGCGTGTTGGTTTTAACATTAATAAAGACTTTTCTTATACACAACTTCGTCAGCCAAATACCAATAGTCAATTCAGTGATATGCACAGCACTGTTTTTTCAGGACAAGTGGGCATGGGATATGATATTATGGTTTCATCGGCTGCAAGCACTACAAAGGTGAGCCTTTCACCATTTATTTCTTACCAGCCTTATTTTGGCCAGGAACCACGTACAATTGAAACATGGACGGTAACTACGATAAGAGCTGGTTTAGCGCTTAAGTTTGGCAAAGGACATAAGGCCGTCGTTAAGATAGCTGATGCCCCGTTAGTTGTTGCTGCGCCGGCAGCTGATGTATCCTTCTCTGTTGTTGCCCCTGCCGCAGCGCCATCAATACACCTGGTAAGTGAAACCCTGCCGTTAAGCAATTCGGTGTTTTTCGATGAAAAATCATCAGAGATTCCTAACCGGTATATAATACTTACCAAAGACCAGGCCTTTAGTTTTAAGGAAGCCCAATTACAAAACGAACAGTCCGATAACATGACAGGCCGTTCTGCCAGACAGTTAAACATTTACCATAATATTCTGAATATTTTAGGCGATCGTTTAAGAGCCAACCCAAGTGCTAAAATATCCTTAACAGGTTCTGCCTACAGTGGTCCGGCGGAAGGTAAAGAACGTGCAGAATCCATCAAAACTTATCTGGTAAATGCGTTTGGCATCAACCCGTCAAGAATAACCGTTGTGGGGCGTACCAAACCAGTTATTCCATCAGATAAGCCGGGAAACACCAAACAGCTTACGCTGGTTCGCGCTGAAGACCGCAGGGTTGACATCGCAAGTTCTTCGCCCGAATTATTAGTAGAAGTTGGCGGGGATATGATCAAACCGGTGATGATAGTTACCACACAGGGCGATCCGCATGATAACCAGGTTGTGTTTAATGTAGACAGTGCTAAAATAAAACTGAAGTCATGGTCGATAGACGTCACTGATGATAAGGGAGCTGTTCAGCATTACGGACCTTTCACCAACGACGAGGAATCTGTACGCATGTCATCCATTTTAGGTGATAATCATGAAGGAACTTACAAAGTGGTAATGCAAGGAGAAACTAATAAGGGCCAGATGATCAAAAAGGAAAGTTCGGTTCATTTGATCCATCCTGATGAGACCACTCAGAAAGGTTTCCGTTACAGCATTTTGCTTGATTTTGACAAGGCCATCTCAATAGCCTCTTATAATAGATTTTTAACCAACGTGGTGGCGCCATCCATTCCGGACGGGGCAACTGTTACCATACATGGACACACTGACGTGGTTGGTGAGGAAGCGCATAACTTAACGCTGTCTCAGCAACGGGCACTTGATGTTCAGCATATTTTGGAACATGCATTAGCTGGTGCCGGAAAAAATAACGTGAAGTTTGAAACGCTCGGTTTTGGCGAAGATGCAAACCATGCACCGTTTGAAAATGGGCTGCCGGAACAGCGTTTTTATAACCGTACTGTTATTATTGACATAGCTCCGGCTAAATAATAAAATCAAAAGTATCTTAAAACAGAAGAAGCCGCCCCTGGAAAGGGCGGCTTCTTCTGTTTTATCTTATTTCATCCGATCAACCAAAAATCTGGTTTAAGACACCTGCCAGCCTGACACCAGCCTTTAGCAATTGCTGATTTACTATAGCAATATGGGTGAAATTATATTTGTAATTCAATGTATCACCCGGCTTTATTTCGGTGTACAGCTTATTGGCTATTTGATTAGATTCGAAAAGCCATTGGCTGATAGGTGCCTTTTGCCATTCGTTGCGTTGTGCCAACGTGGTGTGGTTTATTGCTGTGGCGTATTCAGTATAGCTTAACTGCTGGAAATCGATCAGTTGTGAATCCCATACCGAGTGAAGATTGGTTGGGGTATTAAACCAGTTAAGTTTAATATCATTCCCGCCTTTATCATCTGTATGGGCGGCATGCATCGGCTGATTTACGTCCCCGGCAATATGGATCAGCATACGCAGGTATAACAACTGGTTTTCTTTACTGATATCTTTCTTTTTTAATTCACCGATCAGGAACTGAAGTTTGGTATAAGCATCTACCTTGGTATCATGATTCAGATAATCCTGCATTTCTGCATAAGTATATTCTTTATCAAAATCAATATAATGCCAGGTTGATAAATAACCAAATGCCGGGTCTGACTTTATAAAGTCGGCCCAGTTACTGGCCATAGCAATAGATTCATTTCCCAGAATTGCTTCAATGGCTTTGCGTGCTTTTGGCGTTAAATAAGAACTTGCAATTTGCCCGCAAATACGATGGCCCTGGGCACCCCAGGCTATAGATTGAAGCGGGGTATAAAATGCTGCGATAGCAATGATAAGGGTTTTTAAAAGCTTGGTTTTCATGTTACAATGGTTTCGGGTGACAGGTTGTCTTTTTAATTAAATGTGCAGTTATAGGAATAACATTTGTTGTGCTGGCAAATTCTGCAATGGAATCATTCTTTTTACCCACTTTAAAAAATTCTTCATAATCACCGGAACGGAAACATCCCTTATCATCTTTAATGGTCATATCTGCGTTGCAAAATTGGCCTTTTAAATGCAGGGTATCATGCTTTTGTTCGTAAGTGCCCCTGCAATATTCTGTCCACCGCCCGGAACGCATACAGGTATCAGGCCCGGTGTTAACCTTGCTGAACGACCGGATGGACACGAAAAACGAATCGCAACTAAATTTAAGATGATATAAGGAATAAGTTACCAATAATTTTTGTTTTGGTACGGAATCCTGCTGCCACTCGCCCTGTAGGTAACCCTCGCCGGGTGTTTGCGTATTTGGGTTCATTTGGCAGGAGGTGAAGCTCAAGCTGAAAGCAAAAAGCAAAAAGCTTAAAGCCGAGGTAAAAGCTAAAAGGCGAAAGCTGAAAGATTTTAGCATAAGTTAAGTTGCTGTACAAGCGATTAATCTCAACCCCTCTCAAATAGAGAGGGGTTGAAGTGAGGCTATTTTAAACTGCCGATCATATCTTCAGGCCGTACCCATTGGTCAAATTGCTCGTTTGTTAACAAGCCAAGGCCCAATGCTGCCTCACGTAATGAAAGGTTTTCTTTCAAAGCTTTTTTGGCAATCTTAGCCGCATTTTCATAACCGATATGAGGATTTAATGCCGTAACCAGCATCAATGAATTTTCCAGGTGTTTTTTAATGCCTTCATAGTTTGGTTCGATGCCGGCTGCACAGTGATCATTAAATGAAACACAAGCATCGCCAATTAAACGGGCCGACTGCAAAAAGTTAGCCGCCATAACTGGTTTAAATACATTCAGCTCGTAATGTCCATTAGCGCCACCGATAGAAATAGCTACATCATTCCCCATAACCTGGGCTGCAACCATGGTAACCGCTTCGTTTTGGGTTGGATTAACCTTGCCGGGCATAATAGATGATCCGGGCTCGTTATCAGGAATATGGATCTCGCCAATTCCGGACCGCGGGCCGGAGGCCAGCATGCGGAGGTCATTGGCAATTTTCATCAGCGAAACGGCAATTTGTTTCAGCGCCCCGTGGCTTTCAACAATAGCGTCGTGCGCTGCCAGGGCCTCAAATTTGTTATCAGCAGTGCGGAAAGGAAGGCCGGTAAAATTTGCGATATATTCAGCAACCTTTACATCATAGCCATGGGGGGTATTGATGCCGGTACCAACGGCCGTGCCGCCCAATGCCAGTTCAGATAAATGGTCGAGTGTGTTTTTTAAAGCTTTTAATCCATGGTCCAATTGTGAAACATAGCCCGAAAATTCTTGTCCCAAAGTAAGCGGGGTAGCATCCATCAGGTGGGTACGGCCAATTTTAACAACGCTTTTAAACGCTTCAGATTTTGCTTTCAACGTATCGCGCAGCTTTTCAACACCCGGAATGGTAACATCTGTCACCATTTTATAGGCGGCAATGTGCATGGCGGTTGGGTAAGTATCGTTAGATGACTGTGATTTGTTTACATCATCGTTAGGATGAATAAAGGTTTTGCCCTCTCCTAATTTATTGCCTTGCAAAACATGAGCGCGGTTAGCTATCACCTCGTTAACGTTCATGTTTGATTGTGTGCCCGAACCTGTTTGCCATATCACCAGCGGAAATTCGGCTGATAATTTACCTTCCAGTATCTCGTCGCATACCTGCGCAATCTGGTCGCGTTTTTCAGCGGGCAAAACACCGCAATCAGTATTGGTATAAGCCGCAGCTTTTTTTAGATAGGCAAAAGCAGCGATGATCTCCTTTGGCATAGAAGCCTCGGGGCCTATTTTAAAATTATTACGTGATCTTTCTGTTTGCGCTCCCCAGTATTTGTCGGCAGGTACCTGTACCTCGCCCATGGTGTCGTGTTCAGTTCTGAAACTCATGGAAAATTTGTTTTTTTGCTGGGCAAAGTTAGGATTTTATATGCTTTCGCACCAGTGGCTATAAAATTAATACAATGAAAAAGACGGGCCTTTTCAACTATCTCTTAAATCTCTGCTTTGAATATCTAAATTAAATTTCCGGATTTTTGCTGACGTAATTGCGCGCCATTTTATTCAATTAAAACCTGGTTTAATAGGTTTTATGGCCCTATGTAACAGAAATTTATGTATTATTGTATTGATTCAGATTTAGTTTAGCCGTCCCGTTATGATTTACCATTCTGCTGCATTCTTTTTTAGGCGAGTTACTGCATCTTCATTTTTTAAAGGGACAATTTGTCCTTGCCAGATATGAGTATAAAAGCTCTATCTGATGAGTTAATTGTCATTAACAAGGAATTATTGTTTCAAAATGAGGAGAAAGCAAAGCTTGCCGCAGAATTAGTTAATGCAAACAACGAACTGCAATATCAAAACGATGAAAAGGGAAAGCGCGCTGCTGAGCTGATCATTGCCAACATAGAGCTCGACTTTCAAAATGAGGAAAGAGGGAAACGGGCTGCAGAGTTGATCATTGCGAACAAAGAACTTGATTTTCAGAATGAAGAAAAATGGAAGCGGGCCGCAGAGTTGGTTATCGCAAACAAAGAACTTGGCTTTCAGAGCAGGGAAAAGGAAAAACGGGCTGCGGAGTTAATTATTGCCAATATAGAACTTGATTTTCAAAGCAAAGAAAAGGATAAACGGGCAGAAGAATTAATCATTGCAAACAAAGAACTGGTCTTTCAAAATAAGGAAAAAGAAAAGCGTGCCGCGGAGTTAATTATCGCAAACGAAGAACTGATCTTTCAAAATAAGGAGAAGGAGAAACGGGCTGCAGAGTTAATTGTTGCAAACACGGAACTGATTTTTCAAAATAATGAAAAGGAAAAAAGAGCAGCGGAACTAATCATTGCGAACACGGAACTGACCTTTCAAAACCGGGAGAAAGAGAAAAGAGCAGAAGAATTAATTATAGCTAATACAGAACTGGTGTTCCAAAACCAGGAAAAAGAAAGGCGTGCAGAAGCTGAAGCAAAAAAGGATGAGTTTTTTAATATGGTAAGCCATGAATTCAAAACCCCATTAACGAATATTAAAGCTATACATCAACTCCTTGAGAGATCTGCAAACAAAACTGATAAAACATATCCTTTAATTTTAAAGGGAAATAGTAGCATTAAGCGATTGGAACGATTGATAGAAGATCTGTTAGATGTTACCAAAATTAATTCTGGCGAAATTGACCTTAATATAACCGAATTTAATTTTTCAAATGCACTTACTCAAAGTATTTCAAGCGTACAGCAGATTTCGCGCAGTCACAAAATAATATTAGATAGTGCCATACATATACTTTATAAAGGCGATCAGTTTAGGATAGAAAGGGTTTTGATCAATTTGCTTAATAATGCTATAAAATATTCACCTGATGCCAATATTATATTAGTTACGGCGAAAATTGAATCAGATCATATTGTGGTTTGTGTAGAAGATTTTGGGATAGGTATAGCCCAAGAAGACATCGATCAATTGTTTAAACGGTTTTACAGGGTAAGCAAAACAGCTATGCATTACCAGGGGGTAGGTTTGGGGCTTTACATTGCATCCGCAATTATAAAAAAGCACAATGGTGATTTTGTTGTTGAAAGCCAACCGGGTAAGGGAAGCAGCTTTTGCTTTCGTTTACCATTGACGTCTGCGATGTCTTTGGTATAGTAAGATAACCCCTAGTTGTATGAGACTGTCAGCTCTAATATTCAATAAAAATTAAGAAAACCTGCTTGATTTTTAAACAGGCCTTTTTCATAATAAATCTTACTTAATTTCTGCGGTTCAAAAGCAGCGATGCGTAATAAAGTAAAGTAGCAAGCGCACTCAACGCTGCAACTACATAAGTCATAGCTGCCCACCATAACGCATCCTTTGCCTGCTCGTGCTCTTCACTGGTTTTCATAACGGTGTAATTATTGTTCAGCCAGGCCAGCGCACGCCGGCTTGCATCAAACTCTACAGGCAGGGTCACAAAACTAAATGTGGTAACAAGGGCCAGCGCGGCAACACCTATGGCAAGTACAAAAGGGTTATGCATAAAAAATAAAAGCATAACACCAATAAAAAGCGTCCATTGGGTTAGGGTTGACGCCACATTAATGACCGGCACCATTGCCGAACGCATGTTTAACCAGGTATATGCTTTGGCATGCTGTACCGCATGGCCACATTCGTGTGCTGCTACCGCGGCAGATGCCACGCTGCGGCTGTAAAATACATCCGGGCTAAGATTAACCGTTTTTGTTTCAGGATTATAATGGTCGGTAAGCTGGCCGTCTACCGAAATTACCTGCACATCATAAATGCCGTTATCGTGCAGCATTTTTTCTGCCACCTCCCCGCCGGACATGCCGGATAATAAGGCGATCTCTGAATATTGTTTAAACTTGCTTCTAAACCGCCATTGAACAATAAAACTTACTATTGCTATAACGATCATCAAAAGCCAGGCTGAGCCCAAGCTGATATATGCTGTAATGAATGATAAATGATCCATATCTTAATTTCGTTAAGTTAACGATTGAAGTATGAGCCCGCCCATTAATAATTCCTATTTTTGACTTGCGACGGAGGCTGAACACCTCTGGTTAAGAAGACAAAAAGTATTCCGTAATAGCATAATTGATTTGGGAGCAAATACATTTTCGTACTGGGAGCGCACCGCATTTATTGACAATGCCGATGTTATTATTATAGGCAGCGGCCTGGTGGGACTAAATGCCGCGCTGCATTTAAAAAAGAAACAACCGGCTTTAAAGGTGCTGGTTTTAGAGCGCGGATTTTTACCGACAGGTGCAAGTACAAAAAATGCCGGTTTTGCATGCTTTGGTACTGTTTCAGAGCAGCTTAGGGCGTTAACCGACTCGTCTGAGGAGGAGGTTCTACGTCTGGTTGATTATAAATGGCGTGGCCTGCAAAGAATGAGACAAAATTTAGGGGACGCTAATATCGAATATCAGCAGCATGGCGGGTATGAGTTATTTATGGATAATGAAATTGGAAAGGCTGAATATTGCATAGACCGGATACCGTATCTCAATAATTTATTAAAAGGGGTTATCGAACAATCAGACATTTATTCAGCAACCAACGCCAAAATAGCAGCTTTCGGGTTTAATAACGTAAGCCGGATGATCTATAATCCCTTTGAGGGACAGATCCATACCGGGAAAATGATGCGCACCTTATTGAATAAGGTATACGATTTGGGCGTTTTGGTTTTAAATAACTGTGAGATACAGAAAATTAAAACCGAAGGACACCACATCAGCCTGCTTACCTCCCAGGGGAATTTTAAAACCCGCAAAGTAATATTAGCGACCAATGCCTTTGCAAGCCAGCTATTTCCTGAGCTAAAAGTGATACCCGGCCGGGGCCAGGTATTGGTAACCAAACCAATTGATGGGCTAGAGTTAAAGGGCACTTATCATTTTGATGAAGGTTATTACTACTTCCGCAATATCGATGGGCGGGTATTGTTTGGCGGCGGGCGAAACCTCGATTTCAAAACGGAGGAAACCTGGCAATTTGGCCATACCGACGCTGTTAAAGACAAACTAACCACTTATTTAAAAGAAGTTATTTTACCGGGACAAAATTTTGAAATTGATTACTGGTGGAGCGGTATCATGGGTTTTGGAGAAGCAATTAGCCCTATTGTAAAAGAGGTTGAACCCAACATATTTTGTGCGGTAAGGTGCAATGGTATGGGCGTAGCCATGGGAAGTTTGGTAGGAGAAGAAGTTGCGGAGCTGGCTTTGGGTTTTGACTAGATCAGACTTATGAAGAAAAAAACTTCGTAAGTCTCTGTTTAACTAATTCGGATTTTTCACAATTGTTTGTTTTCAATGGCGTTCAAGAAGGCTTCGCCGTTTGGAATGTTCTTAACAGAATCGGAAAATCGAAATAATACTCGATGGAAATGCAAAGGTGATAAAAATAAAGTCGTAGGTTCGGCTATTAAAACAAACAAAATGAATATCGACGATATTATCGCCTATCTCCCGAATTTGGATAATAATGAAAGGGCCAGACTTCAAATTGCCCTGTTTGAGTTGCAAAGTGACTTAGATCTTAAGGAAGCTATACAGGAAGGGCTTGAAGATAAAAAGAACGGCCGCGTAAGTTCACACGAAGCGATAATGGCGGAAATAAAAGCACAATACGAACCTAAAAACGTTTAGTGGGTTTTTATAGACAAGTTCCACAGAATGTCAGACTCCATCTGATTCGTCTTCATGGCATTTTATACAACATTAGCAGATATGCGGAGTAGCGGCTCCCATGAAGTCTGTTTCATGCCTGTGTTTTTCTATAAACAGGGGACTCCGCCGGAGTCCGTTATTGATTCTATGACCTATTTGAGGTTCTTATATTTTCAAATTTAATTTCAAAAAGCTTTCTTGTGCGGGTGAATTATTTATCAAAGAATAAATAGTAGGCCAACTACAACATGAAAAATATCCCGGAGGGATAACCCATTTGTAGAAAAACAAAGGTTAAAATTATTACCTCGTAGAGGCTAACCTTAACCGTGTGGTATTTATACAACAAGATGTTTCGGCAAGCTGACTATGGGATATTAAAGGATTAATCATAATAATACTAACAGGCGGACAAAGGGTAGCCTCTACGAGGCAAAAAATAACATTGTGGGTTTTTTACAAATGGGCTGACCCTGCGGGTCAAAGATTCGGTTGTTCAAACCTCAAAGCGCCGTTTATGTAATAAATTTAATTGCTTTTTATTGCAATAATCGTATTCATTCGGCTCATTATACCTTCAAAGCTAATTTTCATTCCCAATTGTTTCAGGTGGTTTTTAATGGCAGCAGGATCAATTCGTATTTTGTTATACGAACTTACTTTTTGTACCCAGCCGGTTCCTTCCTTTTCGTATAGCTGATCGGTTACCCTCACATAAGCAGGAAAGTACTCCAAAAAACAGGTCAGAATCCTGTTCTCGTCGCTGTTAACAGGAATAAACCTGTTATCTCCGGTAAGTTCCGTTGAATAATCCCTGAAAGAAAGGATAAGCTTACCCATTTCACCTAAGGCTTCGCAGCAATTATTTAATAACTGTTCAATTTCCCGGATACTTTCAAGGTGAGTGATCGTATCGCCCCAGCAAATAATAAGCTCCGGTTTGGTGTTGATGTGTTTATTGAACAAGCGGATATCATCTTCAATTACATCAATATCCAAATTTTTGCCGTTTTGCTTCAATTCGGCCAGCAAAGTGCGGTTAAAGTCAATCGCTTTAACCTTGAAACCAAGCCGGGCAAGTGAAACACTTTGAATTCCATGCCCGGCTCCCAGGTCGACAGCATATTTTGTTGAAGCCGGAATAATATGATGTTCTGCTAAAAATTGCTGATGCTCGTTTTGTTTTACTTCAAAATTACCAGCCATCCATGAGTAGAATGCACCAAGGTGGTTATCGTAATGCTCTTTTGCGGTCATATTAATTTTTAAAACAACTCAATTAGCCGCTCCAAAGCCATACCCCTTGAGCCTTTTATAAGTATAGTTGAATTTTTAATAGGGTTGGTTTTTAAACCATTAATGGCGTCTTCAGTAGTTAAATAGTATAGAGTATTTACTTTCGGACTTTCGTACTTTCGGACTTTCGGACTCAAAGCATAAAACTCCTTCCCGATAAAAATCCGTTCGTCAACGGGCGTGTCCAATGCTTTTTTTATAACCGCTTCGTGTTCGGTGGCGGCGTCCGGTCCCATTTCAAACATATCACCCAAGATCAGTACTTTCCTGCTTGCATCCAGTTTGCCAATGTTTTCAATGGCGACGAACATGCTGCTGGGATTGGCATTGTAGTAATCGCAAATAAGGGTGTTGGTTGTGGTCTGAACAATTTGCGACCGGTTGTTTTTAGGCTGGTAGCCTTCAACTCCTTTATTGATCTCATCGTCCGGTATGTTAAAATATACGCCGGTACAAATGGCGGCAAGGATATTATCAAGGTTATATGCGCCCGTTAATTGGGTCTTTACAGTGTGCTTTTTACCGGTATTGTTGTTTGTCCAGGATAAAGTCAGCAGGGGCGAATTTTTCGTTATTGTTCCGCTTACAAGATTATTTTTATCACCGGTACCGTAAAAAACTACGTTTTTTAAATCGCGTGCCTGCTGCATTTCAATTAAAGTAGAATTGTCGCTATTTATGAAAGCTGTGCCTCCTGCTTTCGTACTCAAATAATCATACAACTCGCCTTTGCCTTTTTTCACCCCTTCAACACCGCCAAACCCCTCTAAATGCGCTTTGCCTACGTTTGTAATAAGGCCGTGGCTTGGCTGGGCGATGCTGCAAAGCAGTTCAATTTCTTTCTGGTGATTGGCGCCCATTTCTATAACCGCCATTTGGTGCGATTGGTTGATGGTTAAAATGGTAAGCGGAACGCCTATATGGTTATTTAAATTGCCCTGGGTGGCCTGTGTTTTAAAGTGCTGCGATAAAACCGCATTGATCAGCTCTTTGGTGGTGGTTTTGCCGTTGGTTCCGGTAAGGCCGATAACCGGGATAGCCAGTTGCCGGCGGTGGTAGCGGGCAAGGTCTTGTAAAGCGGTTAAAACATCATCCACCAAAATATATTTCTCATTTACCCGGTAATCCGGATTATCAATTATGGCATAAGCAGCCCCCGCCTCGATGGCTTGTTTGGCGAAGGTGTTGGCATCAAATTTATCTCCCTTTAAAGCAAAAAACAGGCTGTTTTCAGCAATTTTCCGGGTGTCGGTGCTGATCAGCGGATGCTGAAGAAAGAGATTGTAAATGTGTTCTGTTGTCATTGTTTTGAATACGCCTTTTTTGTTATTTATCAATACAGCTTTGCCTCCTTGTCATTGCGCCCTATGTGCAGGTCCGTATGCAAATTCTATACCTTGTTTGCCGGCTTTGTATAGCATGCGATTGCTTCGTACCTCGCAATGACAATTTGGTATAGTGTCTCGCAACGGCAAGTTGCTTTGTTCGTCTTCATAGCCTACCTATATCGATCCTTCCTTTCGCATCCATGCCAGTACAGCTTTTATATCGCCGTAGCTTACCCCTTCGCCTAAAACTTCTTTTAACGGCCCCAGCTTTTCATCGCCATAGCTTTCAACCGCATCTTTTATCAATTGTTTTTTTTCGTCATTCACCAACTCATTTACATCTATTGTGCCGTTGTAAATATATAAACTTAAATGTCCCTCTATGGTTGCGGTGGTTAAACCCCTTAACGCAGCAATTTCAACAACGGTTTTCTTTGCCTTATACAAGTTAAAGGTCTCAAGTGCGGTGTCTGATGGCCGGTTAGATTTTGTTGTACCTGTTGTTTTTGTACTGCGCTCGCGTTTGGCTACCTTTTGTTTTATTTTGGATGATAAGCCATTTTTAGCGCTGTAGCTTTTAACCGGCAATAAAAACTCACGGCCATAACGGGCCAGCTTGATGTCGCCAAAACCGGAAATAAGCCGCATTTCATCCAGGCTCTGTGGCAGATAGGTGGCAATTTCCTGCAAGGTGGCATCCGAAAGGATTACATATGGAGGCACATTTTCATGCTGTGCAATATCGCGCCGGATGTTTTTGAGCTCGTTGAACAACGCGGTTTCAAATGGCAAAGTTGTTGCCGGCTGGTGTTCTTCCGTTGTTTCAAATTCCACCAGTTCCACTTTTTCCAGTCCTTTTAACACGGCATCGCTTTTTGGCGTGAGTTTTAAAACCGGATAGGCATCATCGGTAACCTGCAAATAGCCCAATGCGGTTAACTCGCGGAGGTAACGGAACCAGTCGGCTTTACTGATATCAGCGCCAATGCCATAGGTTTTAAGTTGTTTATGTTCTTCACGTATCTTTTCATTTTTTGATCCGCGCAGCAAATCAATCACATAAGTATAACCAAAACGCTCTTTAAGTCGCGCTACCGCGGATAGCGCTTTTTGTGCGATCAGCGTGCCATCAAACTTTTTAAACTCGGTTAAACAAAAGTCGCAGGAGCCGCAATTGGGTGGGAAATCCTCCTCGAAATATTTGAGCAGGAACTGCCGGCGACAAGCGTGCAGCTGGCAGTAGTGCACCATGTCATTCAGCTTATTCAGCATAATACGGCTTTGCTCCGGGTTATCTTCAATCATGGCAAACTGCTTCAGCTTATTAGCATCGCCGGGCGAATAAAGCAGCAAGGCATCAGACGGCAGGCCGTCCCTGCCCGCGCGACCGGTTTCCTGGTAATAGCCTTCAATGTTTTTAGGCATATCCACATGCACCACATAGCGAACGTTTGACTTATTGATACCCATTCCAAAAGCAATGGTCGCTACAATGATCCGTATCTCATCCCGCAAAAAAGCCTCCTGTGTACGCGCTTTAAGCGCATTGTCCAATCCGGCATGATAGGCTTCCGCTAAAAAGCCTTCTTTCTTTAAGTCTGCCGCGAGCGATTCTGTCGATTTTCGTGAAAGACAGTAAATAATGCCCGATTCTTCTCTCCGGTCGTCCAGGAAAGCAAGCAGTTGGTTAAAGCTGTTCTTTTTGGGAACAACCCGGTACGTAATATTGGCGCGGTTAAATGAGGAGATAAATATAGCAGGGTTTTTAAGGCCCAATTTTTCAAGGATATCTTTCTTTGTAAGCTTATCGGCAGTTGCGGTAAGGGCTATTAACGGGATATCGGGGAACTCCCTTTTTAATCCTGCGAGCGCCAAATATTCGGGCCTGAAATCATGACCCCAATGGGAGATACAATGTGCTTCATCAATGGCGATCAGGGACACCGGCAGTGCTTTTAAAAAGTCGATGAGCTTGCCTTCATTCGCAAACAACCGCTCGGGTGCAAGGTAAAGCAGTTTTATTTGGTTATTGCGGAGCTTTGTGGTTAACGCTATTTGCTCTTGCGATGACTGGCTGGAATTATAAAATGCCGCGGGAATGCCGTTAACATTCAGGCTGTCTACCTGGTCCTTCATCAGTGCAATAAGGGGCGAAATTACGATGGTAAGCCCATTCAGCATTACCGCAGGCAACTGGTAGCAAATTGACTTGCCGCCGCCGGTTGGCATCAGCGCTAATACATCCTTTTTATTTAAAACATGGTTAATAATAGCTCCCTGCTCATGCCTGAAACCGCTGTAACCGAAATATTTTTGTAATGCCTGTACAGGTTCCATGGTTTTAAATGTGCAGATGTTTGTTAAATGTGCAGATGTGCTGATATGCAAATGTGCGGATTTTTGGGAGAATTGTTGAATATATGCCGGACAGATTTGTGTATACATAGTTATTAATGCACAAAATCAAAAACCAATTTTTTTGAAAAAAAGTTGGTTTTTAGGTGTCTTTGATATATGACTACGATAACCATAAAAATTCCTGGAAAAGCCAAAAGTAAAATATCGGCTATGGTTAAAGAACTGGGCGGCGAGAGAATAATTAATAGATGCCGTCCAATCAAATTTATCTGAAATTTCGTATTTTTGTATTACTGCATCAGCTGGGTTTACCTCTTTCAACGACGAAAGTATTAATCTATCTCTAAAGACGCAAAGTATCGCGTCTCTACAATGATTTTTGAATTATAAATTATCTGCCTGTGTGCTTGATTTTGGTATATTGTATTCATATACAATGTGTTATATATAAACCAGACAAAATTTTTATCACACCCTAAATGCGTTTTGCCTTTATAATCAAAATTTTTATCACGGTCAAAATGGGATTAGCCTTTATAAATGATATTTTTATCACGCCCTAAATTCAATTTAGCCTGTGGAATAGCGTTTTTTAATATACCCAAACTGCAAAAAACCATAAGAAGTTAAATTTATGAACGTTTAGTCCGGGCCTTCAGAGGTTTAACAGGCAAATTCATTAAAATAAAATACAAGATTTTGCTATTTTACACGGAGTCAAATGAATGTTACAAAACGGGTTATTGGCTCCGGCGGAGTCTCCTGTTTATAAAAAAGAAAACAAAAAAGTTTACGGCTCCACCAGGAGCCTCCTCTATGTGGACTGTTTTGGAGCGACAATGGACAGAATTATTTTAATGCGTTTGCCTTGGGACGTTTATCAATCAAAGGCACATTAAAATATTTTTCTAAATTAGCCTTTAAGTAATTACCCCTATGTCAAAAAGAATATCCCTATTCATCCTTTTTTTAAGTTTCTTTTTTGCTGCATTTTCACAGGACATAAAATCCCCGGAAAGATTTTTGGGTTACAAATTGGGTGAACAGTTTACACCAAATTACAAAATTGTTGAATACTTTAAATATATCGCGCAGGCATCCAAGAATGTAAAGCTGCAGCAGTATGGCATTACTAACGAAGGCCGGCCGCTTTTGGTAATGTTCATAGCGTCTGACGAAAACATAGGAAGACTGGAGGATATCCGGCAAAATAACCTGAGGCTGGCGGGACTGGAGTCTGTAGCAGGGCACGAATCAGGAACAGGCTTAAGCAGCGGCACTACCAAAACTACTTCGGCCACCGCTTCTGCCACTACAAATACGCCTGTAATCTGCTGGTTGAGTTATAATGTTCATGGAAATGAGCCGTCATCGAGCGAGGCCGCTTTGGAAACCTTGTTTGATATGGTTGATCCGGCAAATTCCCGTACACAAGCCTGGCTAAAAAACACCGTAGTAGTTATTGATCCCTGTTTAAATCCCGACGGGCGCGAGCGCTATGTTAATTTTTATAATTCAGTAAAAGGGATTACGCCCGACGCTAATCCTTCTTCGCGGGAACATTCGGAACCGTGGCCGGGTGGAAGGATCAATCATTATTATTTTGATCTTAACCGCGACTGGGCCTGGCAAACACAAAAGGAAACGCAGCAGCGGCTTGCGCTTTTTAGCCAGTGGCTGCCTGAGGTTCATGTTGATTTCCATGAACAGGGATACAATGCGCCCTATTATTTTGCCCCTGCTGCCGAGCCTTTCCATAAGGACATCACCGCATGGCAAAAGAAGTTTCAGACGATAATAGGGAGAAATAATGCAAAATATTTCGACCAGAATGGATGGTTATATTTTACAAAACAGGAGTTTGACCTGCTCTACCCATCCTACGGCGATACTTATCCTATCTACAACGGCGCCATCGGCATGACCTTTGAACAGGGCGGCATAGGAGCGGGCCTGGCGGTGTTAACCCGGACAGGTGATACTTTAACCCTTACCGATCGTATTGCGCATCATCATTCAACAAGTTTAAGTACAATTGAAACGGCTTCGGCTTATGCACAAAAACTGGTAGACGAGTTTAAAAAGTTTTATGATAGCAGCCGCACTAAGCCGCCGGGTGAGTACAAAACCTACATTATAAAAAATGATAATTATGATAAGATAACCGGCCTGACCAAATTGCTTGACAGGAACGGGATACAATATGGCTTCGGTTTAAAAAACAGCGTTTACGGCTATAACTATTTAACAGGCAAAACAGAAAAATATAACATTAGCCCTAATGACCTTGTCATAAATGCCTACCAGCCCAAATCAGTTTTGTTAAATGTGTTGCTGGAGCCTAAAACTTTTATTGCAGACTCTAATACTTATGACATTACCGCGTGGTCGCTGCCGTATGTTTATGGCCTAAATGCTTATGGGGTAAAAGAATCATATAAGCCATCGGAAGCAAAGTTAAGTCCGGAAAAGCCGGAGGTGATAATCAATACACACGCTTATGCATACGTTTCATCATGGCGGTCGGGTAACGATGTGAGGTTTTTGGCGGCTTTATTAAAGGCCGGGGTTAAAGTAAGATATTCCGGAAAGCCCTTTGAAGCAGGTGGCAAAAAATTTACAGCCGGATCATTACTGATTACACGTGCCGGGAACGACCAGGTGGATTTTGACAGGGTGGTGGCCCAAACAGCTACAGTGCTTAACCAGGACATTACCCCGTTAACATCCGGGTTTGTTGAAAAAGGAGCAGACCTGGGGTCGGATGTTGTAAGATATATCCGGCAGCCACATGTAATGTTGGTTACGGGCGATGGCGTTTCGGCGGAAGCTTTGGGTGAGGTCTGGTATTTTTTCGAGCAGCAAATAAATTACCCGGTAACCCTTGTGAATTTTAAAGATCTGAACAGGACAAGACTAAGTGATTTTGACGTGGCTATATTTCCTGATGGCAACTATGATGAGTTCCCCTCGGAGAAGTTGCAAAACTGGGTGCACGATGGCGGCAAGCTGATAGTAATGGGAAACGCTGTGGCACAGCTGGTAGATAAAAAAGGGTTTTCGATTAAAAAAAAGGAAGACAAAAAAGAGGATAAAACAGATACTAAAGAAAAGACGCCTTTCATAAAACTATATGATGAACGCGAAAAAGAGGCGCTGCGCTCAAGCGTACCGGGGGCTATCTATAAATTAAACCTGGATAATAGCCATCCGCTTGGATTTGGCCTGCCTGCCTGGTATTATTCCATAAAATTAAGTGATGATATCTATGATTTTTTAGGCGATGACGGTTGGAACGTAGGCACAGTTAAAAAGGACGGCTATGTTGCCGGATTTGTAGGGCAAAAAAGCAAAAACAAAATTAAAGACGGCCTGCTGCTGGGCGTACAATCAATTGGCCGCGGCTCGGTAGTTTATATGGTTGATGACCCAATTTTCCGCAGCTTTTGGGAAAACGGCAAATTACTTTTCAGTAATGCGGTGTTTATGGTTGGGCAGTAGGCAGGCAGCAGCGATTATGTTAAGTAACTACGAAACCGCCCACTGTAAACTGCTACTGCAAACTTTTTAAAAAAACGTCTTTCTAAAATTGGAAGTAAATAAATGATTTACTGGATCCCTGGCTTAAAATAACCAATATTAAAATTACCGACCACATTGCGCCGACAAGCCACCAGGGTAATTTCCCGGCCATTTTTAAAACGGTGGTATTACGCATTACCCAATGAAAGGCAAGCATAAGCCCTATAACAACGGCTACTTTAATAATAGCAATAGTTGTAAGCAAAGGTGGTGCGGCAACATGCATTTGGCCGCTCATTGAACGCAATATATTCCATGCCCCGCTAAATGTGGCTGATCTGAAGAATACCCAGGTTATACATATCAGCAAAAAAGTAAGTAGTGCAGAAAGAAACCCTCCCGGCGATTTGCTTGTAAGATCAGGCCCCAAAGAAGCAGTTGCCACTACCGTGGGCGGGGCAGTTTCAGGAAAAACGCCTAACCTCTTAGTCCGGGTGTCCCTGATCGCTTTCTCCACCCATAAGTACAAACCATGTAAACCACCCCAGGCCACAAAGGTCCAGTTAGCACCGTGCCACAGGCCGCCGATAAGCATGGTGATCATTATGTTAATATAGGTTTTAAATTTGCCTTCGCGATTGCCGCCTAAAGGGATGTAAAGGTAATCGCGCAGCCATGAGGACAAGGTAATATGCCACCTTCGCCAAAAATCAGAAAAGCCTATCGCCGCATAAGGATATAAAAAGTTTTGAGGCAATATAAAGCCCAGGCACATTGCCACCCCGATTGCAGCGGTTGAGTAACCCGCAAAATCGAAGAATATTTGTCCGGAAAAGGCAAGTACACCCGCCCAGGCATCTAATGGAGTTAGGCTGCCATTAGCACCAAATATGGTATCAGCTGTTTCCGAAAGCAGGGTATCGGCACACACCACTTTCATAAATAAACCCAGTGATAGTAAAAGCAAGCCATCTAATAACTGCTGCCTGCTGGCTTTGTGCGGTGTTTCAAATTGTGGCACCAATTGCGGCGGACGCACTATAGGCCCTGCGACCAGGTGAGGGAAGAAGGTTACAAACAGCGAAAAATCAAGCATGGATTTTACTGGCTTGCTTTTCTTTTTATACATATCAACCGTATAGCAAAGCGTTGTGAAAGTGTAAAAAGAGATACCTGCCGGTAATATGATATTGGGCTTTGCAGGATGATAATCAAATCCTAAAAGATTGCTCAGGTGCACAAAGTTCTCAAGCAAAAATCCGCCATATTTAAAAAAGCATAACATGCCTAAGTTGCCAATAAGGCTTATTACCAGCAATACTCTGCGTTTATGCTTATTAGGCTGCGTATACAATGCCCTGCCTACAAAAAAATCGACGACGGTTGAAAGCCATAGGAGCAATATGAAAGGAGGGTTCCAGGCCGCATAAAAAATATAGCTGGCTATTAAAAGGTTGATCTTTTTTGCTGTCCATGATATGGGAAGATTATGCAAAACGAGCATAATGGCAAAAAATGCGACGAATGTATAAGAGTTAAAAACCATGGCGTGATAAGTTTAATATTTATTTAGAGTTAAAAACCAAGCTATTACCAGCGGTATTAAAATTCCACCCTTTTTCTTTTTGGAGTATGCTTACTAATTTTGTAGTGTATGTTACGGCATCCTGCGGGTTTAAATGAGAAAACTCAGGGCAAACAAGTTTTGCAAGAACCGGATAATCACCGAAATATATGCCGCTGCATCTGGTTAAAGTAAGTAATCTGTCCCAATAGACATTTCGGGGATAGTTCTTTTTTTCGGCCATAAAAAATCTGCCGCTTGATGGAGTGCGCACAAATATGACAACTCCGCCCCTTGCGTTTATCTTATCCACGTCTCTCTTAACAGATTGCATAACCGAATCCAGGGCTTTTTCGCTCAGAGGCGGCATCGGATTTTTTCCTAAAGAGGCCCAAATTGCCTTTACCTGGTTTTGTTGATTGGTGTCTGCAACAAAATCCGGCGTCATTTTATTTTGCCGGCTAAACAGCGTGCGGTGAAAACCTGGCGGGAAATCCAGGGGCGGGCGCGCACCTTCACGGTTCTTTAAATGAATTTGATCCAGCAGGGCATTGAGGGAATAACTACCTTCATTTAAAAACGCAAGCTGTGACTCAACCGGCTTGTCCAGCCAAAAGCTTACCTTTTGAGCCGGTGTGCGTTTTTTGTAATAAGCGATACCGGCATCCGGCTTGGCATCGGCTTTATTAAAGAATAGCCCTTCGGTTACATCCACAACCAACTTTCCTTTAAAACTGGTATCCTCAGCCAGGTCAGTCAGAAAATGGCGCGGCGAAGAGCCAACCATGGACAGCTGTATGGCATGCGTATGCGTAATGGCTTCCCATGTAGGAATATCCAGGTCATATTTAATGCGGGATGAGCCAATAAAAACGGTCGCTTTATTTGCCGGCTCGTACACCATCGAACGGGTGTGCGCCCATAACTCGGGGCCGTCATCGTAGTCGGCAACGACACCTTTATTCCGCAGGTAAAGCTCCCACGAAATAAAAAAAGCCAAAACCAAAGCTAAAGCCATAAGGGCCGCCTTAACAGATACATGTGGTTTCATATGCTGAAATTTAATTTAGAAATAAAATAGCTTCAATAATTATCAGACTCAAAACTCCACTAAATGTCTATTGTAGTAATAGCGTGCGCACTTATTTAGGAAGTAAATTAAAAAAGGTACGGCAGGGGAAATAGCTGTTTAAATGTAAATATAATTTTGATTTTTCCAAATATTATATTCTAATAATAAAAGTCAACGATTTAGCTTACAGAATGACAGGGGTTTTGAGTCAGTAGCAGTAGCAGTAGCAGTAGCAGTAGCAGT
>JAQNCM010000155.1 GCA_029237615.1 Mucilaginibacter sp. | reverse complement strand
GACGACACCGTATCGAAGCCCGGCTGGGCTGGAGGCCGTCATCGAGGCACACGGCACGAGCTTTGATCTGCTGCTTGGCCGCCGCACCTACGATATCGGGGCCGGCTACTGGCCGAAGGCCGGGCCCAGTCCGATGGCGGACAGTCTGAACGTCGCGACTAAATACGTCGCTACCCACAGGCCTGACAGCTTGGAATGGGGGCCGGTAAAGGACTTAGGCGAGGACATCATAGAGGGTGTGCGCGGTCTCAAGTCAACGGACGGCCCGGATCTGGTCCTCTGGGGAAGTTCGACGCTGACGTCCGTGTTGCTCGACAAGGGACTGGTCGATGAGGTTGTGCTAATCGTCTATCCGGTCTTGCTGGGTCGGGGCAAACGTTTATTTTCGGACAGCTTTGACGCGCGCGAACTCGCTTTCGTTAGTACAATGACCACGCCAACAGGTGTGCTCCTCAATACTTACCGACATGTGGGCTCGCTGAAAACCTAATTTTTCGCCGATGCGGGCGGCTGAGCGGACGACAAGTCTATTAATTATCGGTTTATCCAGCCTATGGCCGGTATTATTACCACATTTTCTGGCGCGAGAATGACGGGCATGGCATGCAGGCAAAGGCTTCTCGTGATCGAAACATATGCCTAAAGTCACGAGAGCTCAACGCTTTAGTCCAGCTCTGCATTCTCGCGCCAGAGGGGAGGTCGCATTCCTTTGATGAAATGGAAATAGACATTTTTTTTATATTCACCAGTAAATGAGTTTTATGAATCTGTCACTTTCCCTTAGTAGTCCCAAGCCACGTCCTAAAATGGGTTTAGGATTAAATGTAAAAATAACAGTGCCAATACTTTCACAGAACAATGGTTTTACGTCATATAAAGAGGTAGAATTAGTTGTGTTGAAAGGCATTGAAGGCCCTGTAGGTAACGCCAATATTACCCATAGTTTCACCTATAAACCACCGGCACAAGCTACTATTAATAGATTTGTACAATTTGAAAGCGGCATTAATGCCTGTATAAATTCAGGAGAGTTAGTGAATCGAAAACTGTTGGAACTGATTACTTTAATTAACCGACAACACATTTACGAGAGTGTTGAGGTTGATTATAAAAAAAAATCCTCCAAAAAAGTTGAAGAATTAGACTTTATGGGCCTGAGAGATGAGTTCAGCGAGCTTCTCAAAAAAAGTAGGATTGTACGCCAAAAATTGAACATTACGAGCAATTCGCAGGTTAAACCGCTAACATCAACATTACACCGTTTTATTCAAGATCGGAATATTTATACTCACGGAAAATTAGCTTTCGCCGAGGACCAAGATCAATTCGTTATTGAGAGTAAAGATCCAGTAGGCAAGCAAATGCATTATTCTTATCTTACTCAGGAAATTGTGCAATCATTTTTGTCCTGCACACAGCCCTTCGTAAATATTATTAATGAAATAAAAGCAATTTATCCAGCCAATCCGGGACCTGTATGATAAACTAATTGAACATTATAAGTGAACTAAATATTTAAGCTTGTGGTGATTATACATATTTACCACCATTGAAGTAGTCATTGATAGTAAATCAAACCGTATGTTGTTGAATTCAAAAGCCATGTAAGTGTTTAATTTACAGGGCTGTAACGCAAGTATGCGTACTCCGAGCGGGAAATTAATTGAACACATTTATGGCTTCATGATGATTGTAGAGCGGATTTTAGAGAAATATGCGGAGAAAAATTCGGGTGAAAAAAGTGAGTAATGAGCGTATTTTTTCTTTTGGAAAGTGTTAAAAGAAATTGTCATGGGAGATTTTTTGAACACGTTAATCATATATAGATAATCAATTTATAAAACCTCAGACTATGGTATTTTATAAATTGAAGTTTTATAAATTGCAGTATGATAATATTAAAAAGGTTATTAACTGTTTTGTTGTTTGCACATGTATATTGTTCAATTGCTCAAGAAAGACCGCCTTTTAATAAATCGAATAGCATTTTTGTTTTTAACTCTAAATTAGATTTCAGGATAAAACAAAAAATGATTGATAGCGCATTTGCTAATAACAGTACTGCCCTCAATTTTGTAGTCATAATTGCAACCAATAAATTAACGGGGTGACCAATGTAGTGGTTCCGTTTAGGGTACCCAGTTTTCATATACTACCCTGAAATGCAATGTGTACAAATGGATCAGCGAACTTTGTGTCAGAATTGAATATTAATCCCTTATTGTCGTTTGTAAATTTCGAAGTAGTTAGATTTAGCCAAACCTGATCAAATGAAGAAAATATTAGTTACCACCACTTATTTTCTAATATGAAGATATTATGAAAATACTGGAAAGGAGCCCAATTAATAAATGAGTTAATCGAGTTTTTAGGTTGCAATTTGAACTTCATACGGTATCGCATTTTGCGATATGTAGCTGTGAAATCAGCTGCATGAGAATCATGCTGTATAATGGGCTGATTCTTAATCACAAAAAAGGCCCTCTGACGATAGAGGGCCTTGTCGCTAATGTTTTTATTACCTAAAAATTTACTTTTTACTTGCCGTTTTTACGATCCGGTATATAAATGTCATAGGTGGACTCACGGCTATTTTTTGCAATGAATCAAGTCCTGTAGTGGGGAATTTTGTATCCGGGCTCCATTTTTCTAACAAAGCCGACTGTAAAGTAGGGTAAAGATCGTATGACAAACAATTAAACTTCATTGAACCGCCAGTTGGAGATAATACAATAGCATTTCCCCAGGCTTTTTGCACTGTTTGATTTTTATCCATAGCGGCTTTGATAAATGGCCCCCAATTACGAATTTCGATAGCGTTGAAAGATGCAGGATCGGTTGAATTGTGATAGTTCATTTTGATATATTTAAAATCCTTATCCCCATTAACCTTTGCCACCTCCTGCCATCCCTGACCTTGAAGGAAATATTCACCAATCACCGTACTCATGCCATAAGTATCCATTTTTGACATAGGAACACCTGGAAATACCTTGGCAGCGTCAAAAACACCACTTAAATCTGCATCCATGTCCGGAAATGTATTGACAAATAAAACGTTTGGCGAGTTTAACTCGTCTGCACCACCTACCTTTGCCAGCACCGCCCAAAAGGTCATTTTCCCGCCATCTATTGCTTTTTGAGCCACTTTGCTCCAATAAATAGTTTCCCGTTTAAGAAATTCGTCCATTTTAGCCGGATCGACACGCCGGTATTGATAAACCGTTATACCCTGTGCATGCACCGCGGTGCTGCAATTAAATACAAGTCCGATAAAACATAAGATGAATGCCACTGCTGCGGAGAGAATTCTCTTTTTCATTTTTTTAATGGTTTTAATTGTGAATGGAAGTGTAAGTTGATAAATATATTATTGGGTTATTTATAAACGAGGCTTATAATAATTATTAATTTATAGATAGGCACAATCTATACAGATGGCGATTTCATCTTAATAGTTGAGGTTTCAAACGTCAAGCTTTATTAAATTTCTTAACTATTCGTTTGTGATAAGGTAACCTATAGGTATTATTTACAGGAAGAGGTACTGTATAGCTGGACTTAATTATTTTTTGACTATGAGTATATTGCGAAGTATAATCGAATCTATGCAATATAAATTCAGTAAACAAATAATATTAATAAATATATATTATTCGTTTATTTTGAAATATCAAGGTTAGTGAAAACAAGAAATGCAAGTTGCTGATAGTCAAACTATTACAAACTTGCATTTCTGTCTAAGTACTCAGAGCGGGAATCGAACCCGCACTCCTTTAACGGGAACAGGATTTTAAGTCCTGCGTGTCTACCAGTTCCACCATCTGAGCAGGTGATTACCTTTTAACAATAAATCCCTCCGGTTATAGAGGGATTTGAGCGAAAGACGAGATTCGAACTCGCGACCCCGACCTTGGCAAGGTCGTGCTCTACCAACTGAGCTACTTTCGCATTGGTAATTTCCTTTTAAAACTTTTAAGCTTCATTAACCATGAGCCTTATTGCGTTTGCGGGAGTGCAAATATAGACAGAAATGAATGTTCTGCAAGGAAAAAATGAACTTTTTTTTTAATTATTTATAACTAACTGTTTTTCAAAACTTCAGCTGCGAGGTCTGTTTCAAAACCGCGACTTAAAGCATACTGTTGTAGTTTATACCGGCGTTTATGTGCGTTCTTTTCTGTTAAGGCATTGGCTTTTTTCTCAATTATTCGGGTTAAGGTAGCCATGTAGTCGTCAATATCAATGGTCATGAGCGCCTTTTTTATGAGCGGTGATGATACATTTTTTAATTGAAGGCCCTGCTTTATCTTAATCTTACCCCAGCTTTTCTGATTAAACTTGCCGCGCACGTAGGCTTTTGCAAAGCGCTCCTCGTTTAAATAGTTCTCTTCAATTAATTTACTAATGATGTTTTCTACAACTGCTGTCCATAATCCCCATTCATATAATTTGTTGCGTACTTCCTGTTGTGAACGCTCCTGGTAAGCACAGTAGTGCTGTGCTTTTGCCATTGCAACTTTCTCGTCGGTGACTTTTATTGTTTTAAGCGAATCCATCAAAACCAAAATACGTTAAAATTCTTCTATTCACAGAAATATAAGCAAATTCGTATCATGCAATCTACCTATTCCATAAATGATGTAAAGCAGATTATAGGCGCAACAGGTAATATAATTGCCGATTGTGCAATTAGCGTTTTGGTGACCGATAGCCGTCGTATTATTAACCCGGCAGCTTCTTTATTTTTTGCATTAAGCAACAGGAGGGACGGGCACCTGTTCATTGCCGATGCT
>JAQNCM010000184.1 GCA_029237615.1 Mucilaginibacter sp. | reverse complement strand
AAAGAATTCTCATTCCCCGAAGAAATATTATCTAAGATATCCTCATCTTTTTTAATATTTGGGCTTTGATCAATAATCATAAATCACAACAGAATTGTTACACAAAGTGTACAAATATACTTATACGATTTGAACGAATGGAATGTTTATTTTTAAAACTAAATGGAGCTATTAAATAAATGGGGATGATTCCTGATCTGCATAATGTGATACGCGGCATTACTGGCTGTGAGCCATTATAATTCTCCAACCTTTTTTGGGAAATACATTATAAATTCGGCACCATTTCCTGTTGACTTTTCACTTCAATAAAACCACCCAACATCTCCATTGGCTTTTGCTCATATCATATATAGACCAAGACCTTTTCCCTCAACGTTTTCATGAAATCTATTGTATAAGCCAAATAGTTTATCTCCATGTTTATCAAGATCAATTCCTAAACCATTATCTTTAACTGTAATAATGGTATGCGTTTAGTTTGTTTCAAAACCGAACGTAATTTTTAATTTCAGTTCGGGATTTCTATATTTAATAGCGTTACTCATTAAATTAATCAGGATGCTGTAAATGAAACTTTTAATCCCTAATACTGTATCATAAGAACTAATATTAACTGTTATTATAGCCTCTATTTTAGTAATCTCGTAATCGAAGCTATTTATAATTGTGTTTAACATTTCCAATACTATAATATCTTCTATATTTTGTGACTGGTTTTTCCTGATGTCGGTAATTGTTCCCAAGTCTTGCAATACTGTATCCAGATTATTAATTACATTTGATAAATAATCAAATGTAACTTTCTTATCGTTACTTGCTGACTCCATCTTAATCATACCAGCAAGCCAATAATATTTGCTACTGGTTTGCGGAAATTATGTGAAACGATGTATATAAATTGTTCAAGGGAGTTATTTGTTTCTATTAAATTCTTAATTAATTTACTCTTTTCATCTTCAGCTTTTTTACGCACCGCTATTTCCTGTGAAAGTTCTTCAGTCCGTTCTGCAACCGGTACCTCAAGCTCGTCATTTAATTGTTTTAATTTTTTTTTGATGTTTTTAGAGACTTTAAAAATTTAAATCGGATTTAAAGCCGTAATCAAATCTTATTGATTTTAAGTGTGTTATTATCCTAAATTCAATCTTTACGAGCAAATGGTTGGCTTAACTTTATGACATTGGACTCGGCACCATGTAAAGGGCCGCTTTTTTCTTTGGTTAAATTTGCCCGTTATAATTTGGGTCAAATTCCACTATCCATTCAATACCATACTTGTCCCTGAACATGCCGGCGTAGGTGCCCCAGGGACCGTCGCCAATGAGGCCTTCAATATCCCCACCTGCCGATAATCCGTTAAATATTTGGTCGGCCTCTTCCTTACTTTCGGCACTAACAACTATTTTAGACCGGTTTTCGTTTTCGTTTACCCGCCCCATAAATTCCGGAACATCGTTGGCCATCAATACATTGTGTTTGCCAATAGGTAACGCAATGTGCATTATTTTGTTGGCATCATTTTCGGCTACCGGAAATTCAGCGCTCGACAGGTCTCCGAAGCGGATGACCTTTGCGAACTCGCCGCCAAAAACTGATTTGTAAAAAGTGAATGCTTCTTCGGCATTTCCGTTGAAGTTGATCCAGGGGTTAATTGTTCTCATAATTTTATTCTTGAATGATTAATTTTTATACTTAGGCTTGTCGATTTTCCGCAGTCCCGTTGTGGATGTGTTTGACAGTTTCTTCTTGTAATTTCTATAATAAGGAGGCCAATAGAGCTTCCAGGTTTTTTAAGGTCATGGTGAAGCCTATTTTGAAGCCCTCCAATAATTTTTCCAATCGCTCAAACGATTCATTAAAAATGGTAATGTGTACTTTGGTTATGCCATTTTGTTCGCTGAAATTGTAATCCCATTCGGAGCCCGGCAGTTCACGATTTTCGTCTTTATCTGCAAACGCGTTGTACATCTTAAAATTGGTTTTGGGGGTAATGGATGTAAATTCCTGCACTGACCAACGCTCCTGCCCGTCGGGGCTTATCATCGCGTAAAATCGCCGCCCGCCTACTTCAAAATTCATATACTTGGTTTTGGCGCGCATAGGTGCAGGTGCCCCCCATTGGTCAAGTAGTTCGGCTTTGGTAAAGGCATCCCATACTAACGATTGCCCGGCATTAAACTCCCTGGTTATATAAACCGTTTTCGCGGTTTTGTCAACGTTAAAATCAAATAGCAAATCGTTGTTCATTATTTATGTTCTTTAATTGTTGTTAATAATTGGTCAAGTTGGTTAAATTGAGTTTCCCAGTTTTGCCTGAATTGGGCTAACCAATGGTCAAACTCCTGCATTTTTTTCGCATTAAAGTGATAATAAATCTCCCTGCCGCTATGCTCAGGTTTAATCAATTCGCATTCGTGCAATACTTTAATATGTTTTGATACCGCTTGGCGGGTCATATCAAATTTTTCCGCCATTGCATTTGGTGTTAATGCCTGGATAGCGATTAACGTTAAAATAGCCCTGCGTGTTGGGTCTGATATGGCCTGGAATATATCTTGTTTCATTCTTGATTATTAATTGCACAACCCTTAGGCTGCAAATATATATGCAACTTTTGAGTTGCGCAAATATATTTGTATTTTTTTTTCCGAGGTATAATGACGGGAAGTTTAGTGGTAATTGTGGTATCGTTACAGTAACTAATCAAACTGTGTCTTACTTTACATGAAGAATTCCGTCTTTATATGAAGAATTCCGTTCTAAGACAATATTTATATCATAATCATTATTAAACAAAAAAAGCCTGCAAATTATTAATTTGCAGGCTTTCACGGTGTTCTAAAATCTTACTTTGCGGGGTGAATGGGAATCTATTAGAACACTTAGAAGGGATTTTAGAGGTTGTGAAGGAAATTATCCTTCACATTTAACCCACTTGGAAGATTCCCAATTTACAGTAAGAGTCATTTATTACTGTTACAAAAAGAGTCATTTACTACCGTCCAACCTAATGATTCACAAGAATCTCGGCTGGACTTAATATATCTGGTACCAACATCAGTGCCTGTGTCACAACAAATCTCATCGATTGATTTTTCAAATGGAGAATCTCCGCTTTTCAATGCTTGTTTTAATTTTACTTTTAATTCTTCATTTAATTCTCGAAGGTTTTCCTGGTTTTTAAGGATTTCCTCCTTTTCGTGTTTTGTAAGCATATTTAGTAATTTTTAATGGTTTGCTTTTGAATTTTAAAATGCTTTGTTTACTGAATTACGAGCCGCTTTACGAAAATAGAACGTCTTTTATTTGGGGCCTCTGTGATGAAGGCACCATAGGCTACGAATCTTTCATTATTTTTTTATAAACCATTTTCTGCTTTATCAGCG
>JAQNCM010000181.1 GCA_029237615.1 Mucilaginibacter sp. | reverse complement strand
CTTCCTGTTTTGCACAATAGCAGTGATATATTTATGTAATTCTTCTTTATTTTCTTTAGCTATTAAACTTTGTCTGTTTTGCACAGCAAAAACAAATTGAAGGTAGATTTGAGAAAATGTGTTGGCCATAATTCAAAGAACACAAATAAAGTTTTACTTTCTTAAAAATTCCACCATCCTCGTATTCACCTTTTCCGGCTGTTCAATATAAGGCAAATGTGCGGCATCATCCACCGGGAAGAACTCGCATTTCAGCACGCTGCGTATGGAGTCGCTATATTTAATAGATACTGTATGATCTTGCCTGCCCCAAATTAGTAATACCTGTTTGTGCGCACTGTTTAGGCAGGTATTGTCTTCCCTTCCGTTATTGTGAAAGTTGTAAGCGGTAGATACTATTGCATTTCTGAAACCTTTATGCTGCATTTGCACCTTGTATTTTTTGACCCAATCCGGGTGACGTTCCGGATATTTAAAATCGCTTAATTGGCCGCTGGCCCTTTCATCACCGTGCGTTGCTTCATAAAAAGTTATTAAAAATTGTGGTTCAGCCGGAACTTTGGTTTCATATCCCGGGTCAACCAATATTGCTTTATTAACCAGTTCGGGATATTTGCAGGTGAAATTGGTTACTACTTCTCCGCCAAAGGAAACACCCGCAACGCTAACCGGGGTTTTTAAATGCAATTGCTTAATCAGATCCAACAACTGATTTTGATACAATGCCTGGTTATAAACTACATCCGGCCTATCAGAATAACCTCTGCCGTACATGTCATAACGTAGCACCCTGAATCCTTGTTTAACGAGGTATTCATAGGTCCCGTCCCATATATAATAAGGCACACTAAAACCATGAACCATAATAATTACTTTTCCTGTGTCGGGCCCCGCCAATTGGTAATGCGTAACTCCCAGACTAAGTTTGATATACTGTCCTGAAGTTCCTTTTCTTTCTGTATTAGTCAGCTCCTTTTTTTCTTTATTTCCTTTAAGATATAAGATGGAACAAAAAATAGCAGTAACTATTGCCAAAAAAATGATACAACTGAAGATGACTTTGACTATTTTCATGCGATGAATGATAAGGACGGATACGGTTATTTTACAGACTAAATTAGCAGAAATATCCGGTTATATTTAAAGTGTTATAATTAATAATATGCGCATCACTATAATAGGTTCAGGTAATGTGGCTACCCATCTGGCGGCAGCTTTTAAAAATGCCGGCCACCGTATAATGCAGATTTACAGCCGGGATATGCACAACGCAGCATTGCTGGCTTACCATGTCGGCGCCGAAGCCATCAATGATTTAAACAGTATCAGCCAGGAAACAGATCTTTTTATCATTTCCGTAAAGGATGATGTGATCGTACCTATTGCGCAGGAACTGGCGAAGCACGGAAAGTTAATTGTACATACTTCTGGCGCTACTGATCTGGAAGCATTGTTAGCTTTCACGCCACGGGCAGGTGTTTTTTATCCTTTACAAACCCTTAGCAAAAATAAAGAAGTAAACTTTTTAACAGTACCGCTTTGCATTGAAGGTGCTGCCGAAAATATAACAAAAGAATTGGAGGAGCTTGCCCGTTCCGTAAGCAATAATGTTTACCGGGTAAATTCTGGTCAGCGTAAAATATTGCATTTGGCTGCAGTTTTTGCGTGCAACTTTCCCAATTACCTGTATGGTGTTGCCCGTGAGCTTTTGACCGCCCATCAAATGGATTTTGAGTTATTACGCCCTTTAATTTTGGAAACAGCTCAAAAAGTACAGGACCATTTACCGGTCGAGGTACAAACAGGTCCGGCTATACGCAATGATCAGGCTACAATGAAAGCACATTTACGAATGCTGGAAGATGAGCCGGCTTTGAAATTAATTTATAACGTGTTAAGTCAGGCGATTATCAAAAACGATATTGCCGGGCACGAACGTTAGTAATTTTGTTACTTTTGCTGAAATGAACATTTTTAAAGTTAAGATCAACTTTGAGGCAAAAGGGCTGGAAAGCGTTGAGCTTCCTATTGCCGAAGGTGAATCAGTATTGGACGTTTGCCTGGAGAATGGTATTGAGTTGCAGCATAATTGTGGTGGTGTAAATGGTTGCAGCACCTGCCACGTATATGTGAATAAGGGAATGGATAATATCCAGGAAATTTCTGATAAGGAAGAGGACTTTGTCGACCGGGCAGTTAACCCACGTATTAATTCGCGTTTGGGCTGCCAGTGTGTTGTAATAGATGGAGATATTGAAGTTACCTTGCCCGACCAATCGCAGTTTTTGGGCCATTAATGATAGAGCTTATCCGCTATCGGAAGATCACTCATTTAAATCGAATAAGTTTATACTCAAATAATGACAGAAAATAAGTTCAGCCTGCCCATCCATTGGAAGGATCACGAAGATATTGCTATAGAGCTTTATGAAAAATTCGGCGATGATTTTGACGAATCAAAAATATACCGTATCCGTTTCACTGATTTGCTGGAATGGGTGCTTTCCCTGCCTGATTTTGCCGGTACGCGCGAAGAATCGAACGAAGGTCATTTAGAACAAATACAATCTGCCTGGGTTTACGAATGGCGGGACAACCAATAATTTTCAGTTCAATAGTTAGACCATTGCAAAGACGAATCTGGAGATAATCGGTGAAATCCCAAACTAATGGAATCATTTTTATTTAAATTAAAAGAAATAACTACGCTTGTTTTTGATGTGGATGGCGTTTTGACCGATGGCTCTGTATTTGTTACAGAGGACGGGTTACAGAGCCGTGCATTTAATATAAAGGATGGTTATGCATTGCAATTGGCTGTAAAATGCGGCTATAACGTTTGTACAGTATCAGGGAGCCGCTCAAAAAGTCAGCTGTATCGCTTAAACAGCCTGGGTATAAAAGATGTTTATATGGGCATCCACACAAAAGTGGAAAAGCTTAAGATTTACCTTGAGGAAAAAAGCATCAGTCCGGAAACTGTTTTATATATGGGCGATGATATTCCTGATCTGGAAGCCATGAAATATGTGGGTTTGCCCGTTTGCCCCGCCGATGCAGTTGAAGAGATAAAAGCTTTAAGCATGTATGTTTCCCCGGTTACGGGTGGCAAAGGCTGTGCGCGGGATGTGATTGAAAAGGTGCTGAAAATACAGGGCAAATGGATGACTGAAGAAGCGTATAGCTGGTAGATTTAGTCTATGATCAATAGTTCATAAGATCATGAATGAGGGACGTTATGCAAATAACAAACAATTTAAAATGAAAACAATCATCCATAGACCATGGTCGATGGACTATCGACAAAAAACATATGTTTCCCCCAATTATTCTCGCATCAAAATCTCCCCGCAGGCAGGAACTGTTAAAATTGATGGATCTCGATTTCCGGATTGTTTTGAAAGAGGTTGACGAATCTTATCCCGCCAGTTTAAAACCGGAAGAAATTGCAGTTTACATCGCGGAGAAAAAGGCCAGGGCCTTTGACGAAAATATTACTGATGAAATCGTTTTAACCGCCGATACCATCGTATGTATTGATGACCAAATACTCGGTAAACCTGAGACTACCGAACATGCTATCGAAATGCTGCAATTGCTATCAGGGAAAATGCACAGGGTAATTACAGGGGTTTGTTTATTTTACAAGCACCGGTACCATAGTTTTTATGATGTTTCAGAGGTGTTTTTTAGTAAACTTACTGACGAAGAAATTACGGGGTATGTAAATAAATACCAGCCGCTGGATAAAGCCGGCTCATACGGCATACAGGAACGCATAGGCCTTATTGGCATTGAAAGGATCAATGGCTCTTACACCAATGTGGTAGGTCTGCCCACCGAAAAATTGTATAAGGAATTAATGACCCTGGTAGAGACGCGATACTTCGCGTCTTAAACTGTATCTCCAAACAATAAAGACGCGAAGTATCGCGTCTCTACGTTTTCAAACTATAAACACGCGATGCACCGCGTCGCTGCGATTACCTATTTTATTTTACCGCAATCGTATTATTTTTCCTGTTAATATCCGGTAACGCTGCATCGGAATCCACGGTTATGCTTTCGGCTTCCGTGGTTGTTGGTACAGTAAAAGTGATCGCTCTATTTTGCAGCCATGTTTCAACCGGTAATTTCATCTGATATTTGCTGCCGTCCTTTAATTTTACCTCTACGGTAAATGGCATAGCCATCTGCTCTTTGTTTGCAACCGTAACCTGTATTCCTTTTTTAGGATCGCCATTTACATATTTGGCATCTATCAAAGCAAGGTCAAGTGACCAGTTATTGTAAAACCAGCCTTTCCAAAACCACGACAAATCTTCGCCCGCGCCGTTATCCATCGATCTGAAAAAATCGTCAGGCTGCGGATGTTTATAAGCCCAATTGTGGATATAATTTTTAAACGCATAATCAAACCGATCAGGTCCCAAAATTTGCTCACGCAATAAAACCAGTCCAAATGCAGGCTTAAAATAAGCGATGGGATGACGGTATTTTTCGGAGATAGCATCGGCGGCTGTCATAATGGTTGGCGCATTCGGATCTGTTATCGTTTTAACAATTTCATCGGCAGGATTGCCTTTTCCAGGCGCATACTCACCATCGCGTTTAGGTGCGTATTCGCCATGGTTAAATTCATCGGAAGCATAAACATCAATAAAGGTATTAAAGCCTTCGTCCATCCATGCAAAGCGGCGTTCATCGCTGCCGACTATCATCGGGAACCAGTTATGGCCAATTTCGTGCGCCGTAACCCAGTACAACTCACTGCCCTTATCCGTAATGCCATCAAAAACAATTCCGGGGTATTCCATCCCGCCCGCAATACCGGCCTCGTTCACTGCCACCGGATAAGGATAAACAAACCATTTAGCCGAGAAATATTCAATTGATTTTTTCAGGTATTCGGTGGCCCTTCCCCAGGCATCATTGCCGGCACTTTCAACCGGGTAAACCGACATGGAAAGGCATTTTTTACCACCGGGTAAATTAACCTTTGCCGCATCCCATATACGCCTTTGATGCGCCAAAGGCAACATCGCGGGTGTTTAGCATTTTGAAATGCCAGGTAAGTGTGCTTTTAATTGTTGGTCGCGATGAACGGTCAGTTACTTCCTGCGCGCTCCTTATCATGATGGTTTTGTCACTGTTACGGGCTTCGGTCAGCCGTGCAAGCTGTTTCGCGGTGAGTACCTCTGCCGGGTTTAATAATTCGCCTGAACCCGCCACAATCATATCTGCCGGAACGGTTACCTGATAATCTATATCGCCGTATTCCAGGTAAAATTCGCCGCTGCCTAAAAATGGCAGCGTGTCCCAACCACGGGTATCATCATACACACACATGCGCGGAAACCATTCGGCTATTTCATAGATCTTCCCATTTTTCGTGTCGACATAATCGGTACGGCCGCCGAAGTTGCCCGGAATTTTATAGCGATATTTTATGCTTAAACTAATTTTTCCGCCATTGGGTAAAACAGCTTTGGGCAAACGCACCTGCATGCGGGTATCTGTAATTATAAAATCAACCTTATTGGATACATTGCCATTGATTACAGAAACTGATTCAATTTGGTATCCGTCTGTATGCTGATCAGGGTTGGGAGAAAAGCCGGTCACAAAGTTTGAACGTGCATCTTTTTTATAAGTGTTCTGATCAAGCTGCAACCACAAAAATTGTAATGCATCCGGACTGTTATTGGTATAGTTTAGTTTTTCGGTAGCGGTTAGTATTTTACTCGTGGTGTCGATAGCGGCATTTAACCAGTAATCAACCCGGTTTTGCCGGTACTTTGAACCGGGTGCACCATTGGGCGAATGGAACTCGTTGCCCTTTTCACTGTAAAATAAGGGAGAAAATAAATCGGACGGTTGATAGTTGGAGGATATGGTATCATTGGTATTCGTCGCCCGGCGCCTTCTTTGCGCATTAACGGAAACAGCCAGAAATACAAATAGGATAATGCAGGTAAATTTTATTTTCATGTGATCAGTTATTACAGGCACAATATACAAAGGATGGATGGAATTTTAATTTACTTTGAAAATGATATAAAGGTTAATATTAATTCCCCTAAATTTTTATCTCATACAAAAGCTGATTATCTTTCTGAAAAAATACTGTGCATTTTCCCGTTAATATTCCTTTAGCCAAATCATATATCCAGATTCACTTTGTTTGCGAAACGCTGTCCTATTTTTTTGGTTACCGGTATTATATTTATTTACGAAAGCGCAGTATAGATTTGATCAATACCGACAACCGTTTAATCATTTTTATAGGAGCTGCAGTCGGTGCTTTCATCGGATCACATGTAATTGGTGTGCTTGAAAATCCAACATTATTGCGCCATTTCAGCCTTATCTATTTTATGGGCAATAAAACCATAGTGGGAGGGATGCTGGGTGGACTGATAGGAGTTGAGCTTACGAAAAAGAAAATCGGTGTAAAAGCTTCGTCAGGTGATTTGATGGTTTATCCATTAATTTTAGCTATGATCATTGGCCGGATCGGGTGTTTTTTGGGCGGTTTGAAAGATGGAACTTATGGCGTCGCATCGAATTTACCCTGGGCTATAAATTTCGGCGATGGGATTCCCAGGCATCCTACTAATTTGTATGAGATATTATTCTGGTTATTGCTTTGGCTTGTTTTAATCCTAACTGAAAGAAGGCATCAGTTTACAGACGGATCAAAATTTAAAATTTTTCTTGCAGGTTATTTAACCTTCAGATTACTGGTTGAGTTTATTAAGCCGGATTACATTATTTTATTTGGTTTATCCGTGATTCAATTGGTTTGTATTGCCGGTATTTTGTATTATTATAAAGTATTTCTATATCCTTCAAAATTGACTAAATCTTATGCCTGAACGCCCGTACATTTATTATGATTTTACGCTTAGCATATGTTCAACCTGTTTAAGAAGGGTTGATGCCAAAATCGTTTTCGAGGGTGATAAAGTGTTTATGCTGAAAACTTGCCGGCAGCACGGATTTGAAAAGGTTTTGATAGCAACTGACATTGAATATTATAAAAACTGTCGCAACTACGCCAAGCGCAGCGAGATGCCGTTAAAATTCAATTCAAAAACACATTATGGCTGTCCTTATGACTGTGGTTTATGCCAGGATCACGAGCAGCATTCTTGCCTTACCGTTTTAGAGGTTACCGACAGATGCAATTTAAGTTGCCCAACCTGCTATGCTATGTCGTCGCCAACTTATGGCAGGCATCGCACACTGATTGAAATAGAGCAGATGCTGGATGTGATAGTTGAAAATGAAGGCCAGCCGGATGTTGTGCAGATTAGCGGAGGCGAGCCTACGGTTCATCCGCATTTTTTTGAGATACTGGATATTGCCAAAACGAAGCCGATTAAACACCTTATGCTGAATACCAATGGTATAAGGATAGCTAAGGACGAGAGCTTTGTAGAGCGTCTTGCCACTTACATGCCAGATTTTGAAATTTACCTGCAGTTTGATTCTTTTAAAAAGGAAGCCCTTGAACAATTGCGCGGTGAAGACTTGCGGGAAGTGAGGCAAAAGGCGCTTGAAAATCTAAATAAATACAATTTGTCAACTACCCTGGTGGTTACCTTACAAAAGGGGGTAAATACAGATGAAATCGGTGAAATAATTGAGTATGCGCTGCAACATCCATGTGTAAGGGGCGTAACGTTTCAGCCTACCCAGCAGGCAGGAAGACTGGAGAATTTTAATCCAGCAACAGACCGGTACACTTTAACAGAAGTGCGTTCGGCAATACTGAAACAAACCGATATTTTTAACAAGCATGACCTGATCCCGGTTCCCTGCAATCCTGACGCGTTGGTTATGGGGTATGCTTTAAAGCTTGGCGGGCAGGTTTTCCCATTAACGCGGATGATAAACCCGGATGACCTGCTTGACAATTCAAAAAATACAATTGTTTACGAGCAGGATGAACAATTGAAAATGCATTTGCTTAATATGTTCAGCACGGGTAATTCGGTGGATAAGGCGCAAGAGCATTTGAAATCTATAATGTGTTGCCTGCCTGAAATTGATGCTCCAAATTTGAGCTATGACAATTTATTCAGGGTTATTATTATGCAGTTTATTGATGCACAGAATTTTGATGTGCGAGCGATAAAAAAGTCATGTGTCCATATTGTAAATAAGGATATGCAGATTATTCCGTTCGAAACAATGAACATTTTTTACCGGGATGATAAAATAGAATACCTTAACCAATTAAGAAACGAAATATTTGTATAATAGCAGATCAAAATGTAGGAGAACCAAGTCAGGCCACGGATGGAAAGCCACCTCATCGCAATAACGATAAGCCTAAGGGAAACATGACAAT
>JAQNCM010000178.1 GCA_029237615.1 Mucilaginibacter sp. | reverse complement strand
CTGTCGCTTTTCGAAAGGATGCACCAATGCCACGGTTTCCTTTTCGCCCGGTCTTAAAGCCGGGAAGTAACCATTCTTATAATAAAAATCCTCCAACGTCGTCTTAGGGCCATTTCTCCAGGGCAGCATGGTTGCCTGGGTGGCGTTTTTAACCATGCCCTGGTAAGCAGACTCGGCATCAAAGCTTTTAATACCCTTCCGGTAATCATCCAGTATCATCACAGACGAGTGAAACGCATTCATGCATGGATTATCCCCAAACAATACCGGGAACGTAGGCATCCACCCGGATTGCTGATACATGGTTACATAAGAATTCAGCATATCTTTTTCTAAAGCCGGGTTCAATATGGTTCTCAGCGGATGCAGGGCAAGGTAGGTATCCCAAATCCAGTCGTCCACATAAAAAGGGCTGTTACCGGTATGTATCTTTTTGTCATAGGCACTGTAGTACTTGTTGCCTTCTGCTATATCAACCATACGCTCATTACACCTATATAAAGCAGTATAAAACGATCTTCTCTGAGCCTCGGTTCCACCGGTAACCTTTATCTGGTTCATCACTTTTTGCCAGGCCTCCTGAGCACTGTTCTTTACCGATTCGAAAGCCCGCCCCTCTATCTCTTCATCAAATGTTGCTTTAGCCTGTTCAGGGCTGATGTATGATATAGCATACCTGAATTCAACGGTATCCGGTGAATTTTTAGCAAAGCTGATATAGGCCTGAATCTTTTTACCCTTTGCTGCATTACCAGCGTTAAGTTGTCCGTTAGTTACTGTCCCGGTTTTGCCTGCAACGCTAAAAACGCCATACATGTAAACTTTAATATCATTGTGGTACGTTTCTATTCCGGTAATTATATGATCCTTTTCAAAATTCCAGGCAGCCTCACCATCGTTATAGAGATCAAAAAGTATATTTTTATTGACCGCATCCGGTGCAAAAGCAAAGCGGAAGATCGCTGCTTTTTTACCGGGTGTAAATTCAATCGTTGTACCATCATCAACCAGGTAGGTTGAATAATACCACGGCCGGGTTACTTCCAGGTCATGATCATAAGTAAGCCTTTGCTTCCATGCCTGCTCTGATAATGGTTTCACTGATGGTTTTATTGAAAATACTTCACCAAGCCGGTGAGATACGATGGTTAACGGAAAGTTTGTGATCTGGTCGTCCATGTAATCTTCCCTTTCGGGGTACATTCTTATCAGTTGATTGGGTAGTTGCACCGTAGGTCGGGTAGGCTGCAGTAAAGCACCCACATTGCCAATACGAGGATCAATATATTTCAGATTCGCGCTACCTGCATTGGTATCAGCTATATCCTGTGCTGCAAGAGTGCCTGCACAATAAAAATTAAGTATTATAATAAAGAAGAACCGTAAAAAATTATTCATAGTGAGTTAAACATTAATTGGTCATAAGGCCGGTGAATATTCATAATGGTATCTGTTTTGAGCTGGTTGAAAAGGTTAAGCAGGGTCTCTGTTGTTTATAGTTTATCAGTTAATTAAATATTTCGATGGTTAAATACGGACATAAGGACTCCCGCAAGGCGTGTTTTCGGTTCCCGCTTTCCGATGCAGCGCCTATAATATTTAAATGGATTTGGCTGGGCGTGTGCCCTTGCAGAAAAAGCAAACGACGCACCAAACAATGCTGATAAAGGTTCTTGTTTATAAAATACATGGCTTTATTGGTTTATTTAAAAGTTTATCGGTTGATAAAGCCCTTAAATGTTAGCCACGAATAAAGATTATATAATTAATAAAAGATTAACGCATGCTTAATTGGCAGCAATTGTTTTAATTTAAAAAGAATTGGCTAAAATAATACCGTTATTCTGTACATGAATCTGTTGAGAGATCACTCTTTTTGCGGGACTTTCTGTTCCAGGATGTCATGAAAATCCTTTTTAAAATCTTCACCGTAAATAACTTTATACTCTTTCATAAAGTTTTCAAACGTATGTTTAGCTAATGAATGCTTGCCTAATGATGATAAAGCTCTGCATTTTAGTATTGTTGCTTCTTCATTAACCGGATCGAAGTAAAAAATATATCCGGCTATTTCAATTAAATGTTCAACTTCATGGAGAGCGTCAAGTGAATGTGCATAATGCAGATAGGTATCTATAACTTCATTTGATATTTCAGATTTAAAACTGTCAAGCCACTCATATTCACTATTCAACAAAAAATTTCCCCTTTGTGTAATTGCGGAAAGAAATTTTATCCGTTCTATATCCAGCAAACTCTTATCCCTTACTATACTTAAATATTCAAAGTAGTCGACATGGGTATTGTTAAAATCGATATTTATTTTCCAATAGCCTGTTTCCTTTGATAAGCTACAACAATCCAGTCTATCGAGCAGGCTTTTTAATTTAGCTATGTTGACCGACCTGTTATTACGTGCACTTTTAGCATCTTTATCAAACCATAATATTTCGTTCAACTTCTCCGAACTTAAGCCCCGTCCGCGTTTAATAGAATATAAAAGGATAACCAAAAAAAGTTCTTTTATAAGCGGCGTAAAAAATTTGGTAATATCTATTCCTCCAGCATCAAATACCTGCAGATCGCCAAAAAGAAAAATTGAATTTTTAACCGGAGGTCCGCTGCTGTAGCCTTTTGCTTTACCTGGCAGCTCAGTTGCTTCGGCATCAATTATCGGTTGTGGCATAGTTAAAACAGCATTTTTTACCCGCGGACGTTTTATATAAAACAATATTCCTGCAACCAGGGCAATAAGCACAAAACCCACAATATAATACCTGTAATTTATTTTTCTTGCCAATGCAGTTTTAGGAACGGATATTAATGGCGGGGAAAGTAAGGTATAAATATTTACTTTGGTTTGGTTATTTTCAGATCTCAGCAGCGTTACTGCAATAAACTTTTTACTTGCCTCACTATAGTACAGATCGGCAAATGAATGTGTATCATGAAAATTATAAGGTATTGAATTGCCCACCAAATTGTAACCGGGTTTCGTTAATGAGCCATGTATAAGCTGGAGTGACGAATTGTATTTATTCTGTGGAAAAATAAGGCCGTAGTATGAATTTAAATGGCTGTCGATTACCAACGAATTCGCCATTGCAAAATCTTCACCGCCCTCTTTTAATGTAAACATTTTTTTAAACGTTTTATCTTTTACGGTAAAACGCATCATATCATACATATTTTTTGGATTAAGTATCTGCTGGCCGCTTGAATTACCATATCCGCCAATGATATACACTGTATCACCCTTTTTAGTTGATCCCAATGCAGCAAGATACCTGGGCATAAAAAAGTCGCCTTTGGGTGCAATATTTTCCCACTTACCGGAATTGAAATGGTATTGCTGTACAGTGTTTTTATATACTAAATGCCCATAGCCGCCAAAAAGGTACAGGGAGGAGTCGTTTATTGATATTGATTTGTTAAGGTGCCAAAAATCTGAAACATCACCTGCTTCAAACTTCTTGTCCCAGGTATGCTTGGTTATGTTGTATTTGGCGATAAATTTTTTGCTCAGGAAGAGGTAAAAATTGTAAATGCCGTTGTCATAGGGATTAAAAACAGCTTGATTGCCCTGGTTAAGTATTAATTTGCCCGAGTTGTATGGTAGCGAACTCCATTGTGAACTGCCCACTGTATAACGATAGGTTGAATCGCTGCCTACAACATAAACCGTTTCATTTTTAGTATCGAAGGCCACGCTGGCAACCCCGTTAACCAACATACTTTGGGCAGGCTGCCAATCCCAGTGCAATGCTGTTATCCATAATGGATGAGAAACAATAGCGTCACTTTGCGAATTTAACTCATGCGCTGTTTGGCCAAGCTCTTCATTTAAAGGCCAGTTGTATTTTAATAAACCATTTTGACTAATCCTTATATCCCGCAATTTCATTGGAGGCACATCGGTAGTTTGAAATTGTTTATAATTATTTACGCCAAAAAGTATTTTATAGCATGAATTTTTTTTAAGATAAATGTGATTTTCTACGAAAGTGTTCCTCCCCGAACTGAAAATAATTCTATTATGATTACAGTCAAACTTTATCGATAATTTACTCCACTGGTTGAAGAGTACCTTTGGATCAATATCAAACACTGTTTTGGTCAGCCTATCACCAACTATTAAATTAAAATGATTTTTTAATGCCTGCGCATTATAAACCAGGTCAATATTACGGTGATCATCCCCAATTATTCTTATTACATAGCCAAAATATACTGCCTTGTCAGGATAAAAAGACAGATCGAATGAAATTTCGAAATTATCATTGAAGCATAATGTTTTTTCAGGGCTAAGATCAAG
>JAQNCM010000156.1 GCA_029237615.1 Mucilaginibacter sp. | reverse complement strand
AAGATACTACAAAAAAACCGAATCGCCGTTAATCGAAGCGTTCGGAGAAAGTATTTTTTCTCAGATCATTGCTTAAAAGCAATTGTTTGATTCCTTTTAATTAGCGCTACCAAAAAACAAAGAGTCGTCTCATTTTATTTATGAGGCGACTCTTGTATTTTTGTGGAGTTATAATTAAGCACATGGCGAAAATATTGCTCGTTGAAGATGATCTGACTTTCTCACAAATCCTGCAAAATTTTTTGCAAAAAAATGGGCATGAAATCATCTGCGCATCAAACATTAAAAATGGTCTGAAACTTTGGGAGCAGGATACATTTGATATTTTGTTACTCGACTACCGCCTGCCGGACGGCACCGGCCTTGATGTATTAGCTAATGTCAGAGAAAAGGGGGCGTTAGTTCCCGCCATTCTCATGACCAGTTTCAACGATGTGCGTACTGCCGTAAAAGCCATGCGGTTAGGGGCCTTTGATTACATAACAAAGCCTGTTAATCCTGAAGAGCTGATGATGATACTGGGCGCTGCGCTTAACGAGGAAAAGCCCGAACCTGTGGCGCACGCCGATGCTAACGGATTCATCAAAGGAACCAGCCAGCAATCTGATAAACTTCTTGAGCATATCGGTTTAATAGCGCCTACTGACATGTCTGTACTCATTCAGGGAGAAAGCGGTACCGGTAAAGAGTATGCGGCCAGGATGGTACACAATCAAAGCAAAAGATCATCCAGACCTTTTGTTGCTATTGATTGTGGCGCGCTGTCAAAAGAGTTGGCTGCAAGTGAATTATTTGGTCACATGAAGGGCTCCTTCACCGGGGCCATAGCTGATAAAAAAGGCATGTTTGAATATGCTGAAGGCGGTACGCTGTTTTTGGATGAGGTGGGTAATCTCAGTTATGATGTACAGGTAAAGCTGTTACGCGCCTTACAGGAAAAAGTAATACAACCTTTAGGAAGCAATAAGCAAATACCTGTTAATGTGCGGATTATTACAGCAACCAATGATGATTTGCTCAACAGCGTTAGCAATGGTGATTTCCGGCAGGATCTTTACCACCGCATTAATGAATTTAAGATACAACTGCCCGCGCTGAGGCAAAGAGGAAACGATCTGGATATTTTTATAAAGCATTTTATTCAGCAGGCAAATCATGAGTTGGGCCGTAAGGTTATTTTTATTTCTCCTGAAGCTAGTGACTTATTACATCGGTATGATTGGCCGGGTAACTTGCGCGAGCTAAAAAACGTGATTAAGCGAATGGTGTTGCTCACACCGGGTGAGCGGGCAGAAGCTGATACGTTGCCTGATGAAATGCTGCTTTATGTGTCTAATCATTCCAGCTTTCAAGAGTCGGATCTAAAAGCACAGAATGAAAACAATGAAAAGAAATTAATTCAAAAAACCTTGCAAAAAGTAAATTATAACAAATCCAAAGCAGCTAAACTGCTCAATATTGACCGCAAAACACTATACAGCAAAATGGAACGATACGGACTGGACAAATAAAGTCAATTGGGCTACAGGATAGTTTCTCTACTATTATAATTACGCGTTGCCATAGCCAGGTCATTCAGTTGATTGGAAAGCCATAAAATATGTTTTACTCTTTCCCTGGTAAGTTCCTTATCCTTTTCTAATTCCATTTCTGTAAGCCGGAAACTTTCGGCGAGTTCGCGTCCTCCCGCTTGTGCTGTTCGTCCGGCAATACGGTGGATCAGCAATAACACTGCTTCAACATCCAGGTCGTTGATCTTCGCATATAATTCGTCAATATCATTCAGGCTATCTTCAGAAAAGCGTAACAATATCGTAGCAATTAGCGCCGGATCGCCAAAAGTCATTTTTTCAATAGTTTTCATATTCAGCACAGGAGTGCTAACATTGCTATTTGAAATACTTGCATGTTTCCTTACAAGGCCTATCAGTTCTACTTCCTTAAAAGGCTTGGTAAGTATTCCATTAAACCCTCCCCTTAGCACATGCTCGTGTTCCTCGGGCATAACTTGTGCAGTCAGCGCATACACCTGCGTTTCCAATGGTATTTTTTTACGCAACAAGCGGCAAAGTTCAATTCCGCTCATTTCAGGCATTCTGATGTCAACAAGGATATATTTCACATCGGTGTCTAATGGTGCGTTCAACATTTCTAATGGAGAACTAAAGCACCGGTATTCAATCTTGTTTTGCTCAAACATCCTGGCGCACAATTCCAGTATAAAAGGGTCGTCATCCACAATCCAAACTTTATACGGGCGTAATTCTTCATCGGAGATACTTATTTGATTCTCCCGGCTAACGGCGACATTTGATTTGCTGAATGGAAGTTCAAAAGTAAAGACACTGCCTTTACCTAACTCACTTGTTACGGAGACATTGCCGCCCTGATTTTCAATTAACTGTTTGGAAATAGCTAAGCCAAGCCCCGTTCCTTTCTGGGTTTGTTTTTCATAATCTGCCTGCTCAAACTCGTTAAATATTCTGTCGAGGTCATTTGGAGAAAGTCCGGGTCCGGTATCGCTTACATCAAATCGATAAAAAACCTGATCGCTAACTTGTTTGCTCCTCACTTTTAATTCCACTTCGCCTTTGTGAGTAAACTTAATAGCGTTTCCAAGTAAATTGTATAATATTTGTTTTAACCTAAAGGGATCCCCATTTAAAGACGCCGAAACCGAACTATCGTAATCTGTCTTTAAAATTATTTTTTTCTGCTCAGCCTGAAGACGCAAAATAGATATTACCTCATTCAACAACTCCTGCATATCAAATGCTTCGTTAGCAAACGTGAACTTTCCTGATATGATACGATTATAATCAAGCACTTCGTTTACAATTTGCAATAAATGGTTTGATGAGTTGTGAATCACTTCTATATCTTCTTTCTTTGGATACTGCTGCTTCATAATAATTTCGGAATAACCCAGAATGGATTGCAGCGGCGTGCGGATCTCATGACTCATATTTGTGAGGAAACGGTGTTTGGCAAGCCCGTGATATTCAGCTTCTTCTTTGGCCTCTTCTAGTTCTTTCCGGTATTTATTAATTCTCGAGACATCTCTTAAAATAAGGTAAACCAGCAAGGCGGTTAATAAAAAAAACGACAGCATGATCAAACTGATTCGTTTAATACTGTCGTCAACTGCCAGTTTAGCTGCCTTATTGTTCGCGCCTGTTTGGGCAACCACTTCATTTTCAATCTTTTTCAATATCGCCAAAATTTGGCTGACAATTTTTGCATTAACTTTGTTGAGCATGGCCTCACGCCTGACAAATAATTCACTGTTTGTTTTCTGTGCTTTCTTTATATATTGAATGGTTTTTCCTACGCCTTTCAGGAGGCTATCCCGCATCGCAAGAGCGATGGTGTCTTTTTTTATCTTGAATTCCGAATCTACTATCTGGTAGGGGTTGTCGACTTTGGCATCGTTAACTTCCGATTTTTTCTTGCCGAAAAGCTTGCTAAAAAAGCCATGGCGCTGTTCTTTCTCCGAAACTGAAGGCGAAGGAAAGAATGTGGTTGTCGCTGTTTTTTTAACAGTGGTGGTAACAAGGCTATCAGTTTGTTCGGCGCTTTTATTTACCATTTTATTCAATAACTGTACCTGAGAAGAAAATGCTTTATTGTTAACAAATCCCAATCTGACGTTTAAATAACTTATATACAGTCTATCACGGTCTTGAAGTAGTTTTTTTAATATGCTTAGCCGCATGATCTGGTTGGGCCTGTCTGCATCAAGCTTTTTCAGCGTATCAATTTTTAAGCTCAATTTTTTCGTTTCTGTAAGAAATCCATAGTATTTGGAAGGATTTTTTAAAGGAAACGCTTTTTGCATCTGGTCAAGACGTGTTACCCGGCGGGAAATTTCATTGATCAACCGCAGTTTATCATTAGGCGCAGATATATTATCAAAAGAAGTGAGGACAGTTTTAAATGCATCCTTGCTGGTTTGCCAGGCCATAAATAAAGCAACGCAGGCAAGAACAGATGCAATTAAAATCTTTCCTTGAATAGAACGAATAAAACTGATAAAACTGAGCTTGTGCAATTTATCCATGACATAGGGCTACAATTATTTGCTCAATAATTTATACTCTGAAATACGAATGGGAACCTCATAAATAATCGTTAATATTTTACAACGTTTAACATTGTAGTAATATTTCAAATATTAAGATTTTATGATGGGCATTTCTTTAAGGGCAATTTATCCGGCGTTATACCGATGCCTTTAGGTAATTCGATGATAACCTGGTAGGGGGCACAATTCGGGATATACCAATCTCATGGAATAACGGCCTTATTGTATTTATTCTTGTATTCTACAGGGGTCATTCCTGTTATCCGTTTAAAAATATCCCTGAATGTTTGGATATCGCTATATCCCACATCCAGCATTATTTCCATGATCGGTTTTCTGCCGATTTCCAATTGTTTCTTTGCAGCTTCTATTTTCACCCTTTGTATATATTCTGCTACTGTATTCCGTGTACCTTTTTTAAACCTTCGTTCAAAGGTTCTGCGGCTTAGATCAAAACGGGATGCAATTTCGTTGATAGTGAGTTTCCCCTGGTAGTTTTGTTCTATGAACTCCTGCGATTTTATAATGACTTCATCTTCATGATCTTTAAGGCCGTTGAATATGATAAAAGGCGATTGCGTGTTTCTATTCAGGTCAATTACAAAATATTTTGCGGTATAAATAGCAATTTCCCTTCCCGCGTATTTTTCTACCAGATGCAGAAGAAGGTTCCACCAGGCATTATTCCCACCGCTGGAATAGAGGCCATTCTGATCTGTAATAGCTTTCTCATCCACCAATGTTACCGAAGAGTAATGATGTCTGAATTCATTAGCATATAGCCAATGGGTAGTGCATTGCCTGCCTTTAAGCAATCCGGAAAAAGCTAATAAAAAAGCTCCGGTACAAAGGCTTGCAACCTCTGCACCATTCTTGTATTGTTCGTTTATCCAACTAACGTAATTTATATTTGTATTGGTGGCTGTAAATATATCGCCTGACAACGCGGGGATAATGATCAGGTCTGTCTTTTTGATTTCACTTATAACGGCATCCGGATGTATAGAAAATACTCCGTCGTTAAGTTTAACTTCTCCGTTAAGGCCAACCAATTGTACATTGAACATAGGGGCTTTACCTGACTTTTTCAGAAACTCATTCACCATAACAAATACGTACCTGGAATCTGCTACAGATGCAAGTACCGCATTCTTCAGCGCCAATATGGAAATATCAATCATCCACCAAATGTAACAGAAATATTTGTCGCAATCACCCACTATAGAATGCCGTATTCACACGCTTAAAATATCATATCCAATCAATAAATTTGTTATCTAACCAAATAAAAACCTAAAATGCTCAGCACAAATTTTTACTTACACTTCATGGGGAATACGGAAGAAGCCATGAACTTCTACAAATCTTTATTTGGAGGAGAGTTCGAGTCGTTTACACGCTATGCGGATGTTCCCGGCGGCGAAAAAATGTCGGCTCTTGACCAGCGGAAGATCATGCACGCGTCCTTGCCCATTGCAAAGGGCCAAATGATAATGGCTACCGATACACTGGAGTCGATGGGGCGAGACGTTGTATTTGGCAATAACTATCATATTTGCCTTGACGCGGAAAGTGAGGCGGAAGTGGACAAGATTTTTACCGGCCTTTCGGCCGGGGGCGTGGTAGAGGCTCCTCTTAATAAAACCTTTTGGGGGGCATACTTCGGAATGTGTGATGATAAATTCGGCGTTAAATGGATGATCAATTACACGTATCCTAAAACAAAAAAATAAGCATTAAAAGTTTAAAACAAAAAAACAGCATATGAAACCAAAAACACTCACAACCCTTTATTGGATCTTTACCATCATCTTCGCATTACTGATCTTTTTGGATGGGATCGGCGGCGTAACCAGACAGCAGGCGGGTATTGATGCATTGAAGCATTTGGGATATCCCATATATTTTTTAACAATAGCAGGCGTGGCGAGGCTGCTTGCGGTAGTCGCACTGCTGCAAACCAAATTCAAAGTCATCAAGGAATGGGCGTTTGCGGGCATTGCTATTAATTTTGTTGGCGCGTTCGCGTCAAGGGCATTTGTAGGCGATTCCTTTGGACTGGTTATTTTTCCGCTTATTATGCTTGGGTTCCTTTTCATTCCTTATACCTTATGGAAAAAAGTGGAACAAGTAAAACAATTAGGAGAAAAAACGAATATCGGTTACGCAGCAGATCCTCAAACGGCAAAATCATATTAACTGTGATATGAATCAGGAAGTTACCCAATACATTGACAAAATCGATCAAAAATGGCAAACAGAAACATGCACGCATCTTCGCGGGGCGATTCTGCAATCTGTTCCCGGAGTGGAAGAGTTGCTGCAATATGGCAAACCTCATTATAAAAAAAACGGTAAATATGTATGTGCTTACAATACTGCCAAAGCATGGGTAAGCTTTACTCTTTTTAACGCAGGGTCTCTCGAATTGCCGGAGGGCCTTTTTGAACCCGGCGATAACGATGATAGAAAAACAATCAAAATCCATGAAGGGCAGGATATGGATTCTAGTATTTTAGCAAAGTTATTACAACAGGCAGCGACTACGTGAGCGGGGCTGCTTAAATTTGCATATAAGCCTGTAAGCGAAATAATTGGTTCGGTATACCCCGATAAGTTCAGTTTTGAAACTTGCAGCATCGAACCGCGAAGACCGACTTTTTGTTTTAAGTTATCTCGTAGCTTAACAATACGTTGCCAAAAAAAGTGGGCGAGCGACCGTAAAATGAGCTTGCCTATTTTTGCTGCTGAGACCCGGCCCCCAACCGCGAATTCTAATTAACGGTTAAATACTATCTTCTGTAATTTAAAAGCAACAGCTAAAAACAGCCGTTGATAATGAAAGGCTTAATGTATAAGGATGACCAAAGGGCGTTGCATTTTTATATCAAAATTAATTCCTTGTCGTTTGCTTTTAAGTTAAATAAAATATTAACTTTAACAATAGATTTTTAAGGTTGATATAAGCCTATCCATTTTCAGCCATTGCCATTGCTACTTTATTTATTTTCAGCTTTCAACAGTTCATCACGTCTCCTACTAATTAATAACAATTTACCATAAAGTGTACAAGGAGGAAGATATTATGCGGGTAAAAGAAAACAGCGCATCCACAAAAGAAAATGGTGCAAGCAGTATTTTAACAGATCAAAATGTTAAATTTCCCAAGGTAATTGAGGAATATGATCACGGTTCATGTATCAATGACGCCTTTATGCTGGGTTGGGAAATTGTAGAACTGCAAAGCAGAATTCGCATTGGGCTTACCAGGATCAATGAAAACAGCTTGCAGGTGGCCAGCATATGGCGCGCTATCTTCAACCGGATTGCTGTGCTTCAGGTTAAAGCATTCCCCCTCAGCTCCACAGCGGAGACTTTATATGAGCCACCTTCAAAAGAAAGCCTGCCATATCTCTATCACCCGAATCCTGATTATGCTAATGTTGGTATTTCAGACTTACCCACACTTGCTAAGTTTAAATTATATGATGTTACAAGGCGCGATATAAACTGTTTAACCCTGTTATATGTTAAAGAGGAAGACAGCCTTGTACCGAAGATTGTAAATGAAAATCAACTAACACTGGTAAAAAAAATATTGGAAGCTGCCAAAAATCCCGAGGCTGGCGGAGGGGAAATTCCTCCTGATAGCGCTGACCAAATTGAAAATCAGGTTGTATCAACACTACCGAACACATTTTTACAGGATAATATTGTGGCTGCACGTCAAATATTGACGGAGCGGACTTTGAAATTTTTAACAGCCTGGGAAGGATTTCTAAGAGAGAATTATTATGTGAGCGGCCAGATTCCAAACGATGACACAGAACTAATAGCGTTTGAAGCAGGGCGTTCAATGAGCTGGGTTTCCTGGGGAATTTCGGTGAAAACAGTTATGCTGGATGAAACAGTACAACAACTAGATCCAAAAGATGCGAAAGAAAAATATCTGGCTGCATGGCAAGAGATATTCGATACAAAAGCAATTATACAGCTACAGCACCAAATTACGGCGTTGAGTTCTACCCTTGACGAGTCTTATTACAAATCGCAAAAAAGAAAGAATACAAATCAGACCGATGATTCCGGGTCACTTGATGACGTGAACCTGCCAAGTAATACCATAAGAGCAGTAAAAAACAGTATCGACTATTGGCACCGTACGGTCGATTGGATTTCCAAAACAGAAAATTGGGAAAAAGCCAGAACAGATTTATCTGATATAGCAGCCTGTAATCGCGCAATGAAGTTAGCCCTTATGCAGCAAGCCGATATCTGGCAAACGCTTATGACTGGCCAGCAATCACTTAACGCATTTAATCTGGAATGTGTTACGCATAAAATAATGGACGATGTAACAACTAAAATACAGCAGGCACTCCAGGCAAATTTTAAACAAAGCCTTGAGCAAGCAAAAGGAGGCATCAAAGAAATTACTGATGAGGTGAAAGACGCGGTGGTATTTACCGGGCAAACGGCGCTTACAGGTATAAATGCTGTATTCCAATCCAGTAAATCGCTTATTTGGTTAATTGTAGGCATTTCAATCTTTATGTTAGTATTAATATCTGTGCTTTATCTAACAAGCACACACAATTCAAGTATTGGAGTTTCCGGCGGTATTGGTAGTATTATTTCTGTGGTATTGGGATATTTTGGGCTTAATAGCATAAAGACTACAAAAGAATCACATGCCTCAACGGTTCAGGAACGTCAAAATGCAACCACAAGCAAGATTAACCAACGTGCACAGACAGCACCCGCCAACAGTTCCGGTAATTTACTTAGTAAAGTACAGGGAGCTACCGTTGATGCGGCAAATATGATCTGGACTGCTTTTGAACGGGGTTATGGCCAAATTAGAAAGGAACTTGCCAGCGTTAACCGAAGTGCTGCTGTATCATATCCTCTTATTGAATTTTTTACGCTAACTTTTACGCTTACTGCAGATGAAGAATTTTTGACACAAATCATCTGGAGCAGTAAGGAAAGATCTGATGAAGTAAAAAGGATAATTGCCGCCGCCTTAGGGCCACTAGCCATTTTAATTTCTTTACCTCCTTCTGATGACGCTAATTAAACGCGACGAAACATGATGTACCGGGAAACGCATTTCAAAAACCGCCCGCCAATTGCTTAAGTGCATTCATACCGGGCATAAAAAAATAGGCGCCGCCTTTAGTTGTCACAAATTCCGGCAGGTTATGAATCCTTGTTCTGGCGGGGCAGCCCTGTATGCTAAAGACGTTGCCTTCATTTCGTTGCCCTATCAAGGGGTCCGTCTCGTTATTAAGCGCAACAAACGACGGGTTGTTTGCCCAGCTTTGCTGAATAAATTCAAATTGCCTTTCGATATTACTGTTCAGGCAGATAAAGTGCAAGCCGCGCTCCTTACCGTCGTCGATAAAGACATCTGCCGACCGGTCGCCATAGGAGCGGCCCCTTCTAATAATACGGTGCCGTTTCACGGTCTTCAAAGAGATTGCCGGATCATCAAATAGCGAATCCCTTGGATTGGTACGGCGGATGTGAGCACCAAATGGGCATCCAAAACCTGATCCGTCTTTCTCCGCGAAGCTGAAATTATTATCCTGGTTAACAGCTGGCGGAATCGCCGGGTCAGTATGCGGGTGGGTAGTGACTGGTGCGCCGCTCTTCCACCGTCCCACCATTTTTGCGCCCAGCCTGTCCCGGTCCTGGGGCGAACTGTTACCGGAAGCGTCACGTGTCGTCTCGTTAAGATATTTCCAAAACTCATGCACATGCTGTTCCATCTGGCGAAATACCAGGTAAGTGCCATTAATCCCGAAAGTGGGTATGTTTAGAGCCCTTGGAAGTGGGTCCGGTTTTAACATTTCATTTTCATAACCCAGGATAAACTCTCCCGCTTTAATTACCGTTGCATGTCCTGTCCTGTTAAGCTGCTTTTCCTCCCGGCCGGTTCCCTCAATAACAGGTTGGCCAATACCGTCTAAAAAGCCGAAATGTTCCTTTGAATCGGGCTGCCGCCCGGCAGCCAGGGATATGATCAGCGTTACCCCTCTGCTATTTAGGATCTCGGTTTCCCGTAACGCCAGTTGTTGTTTAAGCTCCTCTTCACCATTAGCGAACAGCAACAGGAGAATGTCAACAGGGTTTTGCGCGTTCCCCCATAACCAGTTGGCGGGCGCGTTGCTGCCGGAGTCTCCCAGCAATTGCTGCCGTAAAGGGGTGCTCATGCCTTCCTGGAAGGGAGCCGAAAAGGTCAGCAGGTCATCCGGTGTAACGCCCAGCTTCAGGAAGGCAGAGGCGGTAAAGGCGATATTAAGGGAAAAGTCGCTTTTTCGCTCATTGCCTGCAGTGATCTTGCCTAAGATTTGCGTTAACCAGCTACGGCACGATGCCGCATCGTTGATCGTTAACAGCAGGTAATTGGCGCAAGGCATATTGCTGGCGTAGGAGCTCAACACAAATCCCTGGATGTCTGAAAAGTCTAACGTTGCCATATTAAAAAAGTTTAAGCCATTTTTTGGTATCTGTTTCCGAAAGGTCCGTCCAGACATCCTCCCTGATAGCGCTGTCCTTGTCAATGTTTTGTACGGTGAGGTCAGGATATGCGCTGTACCAAACGAGCGACGGCACCTGCATGCTCCGGGCAAATGCTTTAAAACGCAGTTCGTCACGGGCACCGTCAAGTACAAGGTAACGGGTTGAGGGAAATCCCACTGTATTGGTCCAGATCCCGGTCAGACCCGGGCTGGCCTTATCAATAAAATCGTCAAGGTAACTGGCCCAACTGCCATCAAAATTGCTGAGGAACAGGAGCTGCTTATTATTGTTGATAATGGACCAGTGTGCAAAGTGTATACTCGGGATACCGCTTAGTTTTCCTTTATTGGAAGTTCTTGCCAGCATATTTGCTGCAAACAGCACTATTTTCAGGGTATAAAGCCGGAATTTGCCGGGTTTTATGGTGGTGATACTGGCCAGGTGGTTTTGGGTAATCTGGTTCTCGGTGCTCATTAACGCCTCGACATGGGAAAGAGGCGCCGGATTTGTCTGGGCCTGGTCAGTCTTTTCTTTCTGACGCAAAATGACGATCAACACCACTACTACCGGGGAAAGCACCACTGCGAGCGCAAGCGCCGGTATACCAACGATCACCAGCCGCACCCAGGGCATGACTTTTTCTGATAAAGTTTGGTGGGGTGGGAGTTGATATGACAGATTGTGATCAACATCATTTTTTGTAAACTCCTGTATATTTTTCCGCAACTGAACCGAAGAAAGGGTGGTTGGCTTTGTCCGGCTAAACAACTGGTCCAAATAGCCTTGCAACTTTTCCCGCAGTTGGCAGTTGCAGTCAATGTCCCTTGCCACACGGCCGACATTCCCGATATGGTAAGCGTTGGGTCGGACGACGTTTGAGGTCAAAAACGCTTTTAATTGTTGAGGCTGATAGGCTTTGCAACATTGATAAAGCTGGTGAATGCCAGTTCCGGCAACGCCCAGCAGTTGATCAAGGTAATCCGAAATATCGCCGTCAAAGTTATTTTCAAATATCAGCAGTGATGTAGTTCCTATATTATCAGCGATCACGAAGCTGGCGAAATGCAGCAGGGTAACTGAGGAAAAGGGGATGTACGGGTTACCATGAAGGTCGCTCCGGATTTCTGCCAGCATACCTTTTAATTGCTCATTTTTTTTTGGCTCAATTTCCGTAATAATGGTTAATATGGTCTGCTTCATATCTATAGAAATTTGTAATTAAAAAAGCAACAGGCTACGGAAAAAATTGGTTGGTAATTACTTAGGGCTAAGTTCCTGAAAGATAAGGCGTTTATCTTGCATTGACAAGGGCTTTTTTACGTTTTTTTTAATGATTGTCATTTCGGCTGGTGCCTTGAAAGACGCTAGAAATCATAAAAATTGATCGTAGTCAGAAAAACACTGTTTTTTTGCGATCTTGATGATTTTTCGGTCGTTGCATAAGCTTCCTTTAAGGCAGCCCAACAGGGAAATTTTTAGAACACTTATTTGAGTTTTTTGGAGACTATTGAACCAATCATAAAAACAGAAAGTAAACCTCAAAAGCCTAACACTGACGACTTGAAAACTGGCATGCCTAACGAATAGCAGAACAGTCTTCAAACAGTCTACTTTTCTGCGTACTTTTTGCCTGGGATAGCGGCCCAATGCTCAAATTCCGTTGCCAATAATCGTTCAATAACCGCTGAGTTCTCTTTTTAGCTGCTTTTAACAGATCTGCTTTAGCCGCAGAGGCTGTAATATTCTTTTTCCAAAGCGTTGTTTGGCAGATAATACGTCGTTTTTTCGTCCGTTTTAGAATCTGTAGTGGTAAAATGGTCAAGATAGTCGATCGCTTTCATCCCATTTTTAAACAGCCGTGTCTTTCTCTGAACCTGAACCGGCTTTTTCTTCGATGTCATAAGTAATTATTATATCCATAATTATATGCCTGTTGTTTAGCAGGCACGATTATGGCTCAAATCGCGACACAATGACAGCTAACCTGATTTTCAACTGGTTATAAAAAAGCCCTGCATACAAAGGCATAATAGACTTTGTGCGCAGGGCTTTGCCGGCATGGTCACGAGAAGTTTTTGTCCGCAGACCTTCGCTTCATTCGCGCCAGGTTGGGGGAATTATAGTCCTTTTACAATCGCCAGCGATTTTTCAACATGTTC
>JAQNCM010000138.1 GCA_029237615.1 Mucilaginibacter sp. | reverse complement strand
GTGCCTGCTGGAGATGCTTTACGATGGATTGCTCATGATGAATCGAACGATATTTTATGTTTTTATCTTTTAAACCGGGGTAAGAATTACGCTGATTACCGCGAAGCGCTGAAATATTTTACTGCGCCAGCACAAAATTTCATTTTTGCCAGTAATGATAAAGACATTGCCATTACACCCAGCGGAAAGTTGCCGTTAAAGTTTAAGGATCAGGGCAAATTTATACTGGATGGCAGCGACCCGGCTAACGACTGGCAGGGCTGGATACCGCCCGAACAAAACCCGACTGTTAAAAATCCGCCGCGTGGGTTTGTAAGCTCAGCCAATCAATCTTCAACAGATCAAACTTATACTTATTATATTAACTGGCGCTTTGAACAATATTACCGGGGCAAACGCATAAACGATAAGCTTAACGCCATGCACAACGCTACGGTTGATAGCATGCGGATAATGCAAAGCGATAATTACAGCATGCTGGCCCAGGATGTTCTGCCTGCAATGCTCAAATATATTGATGCCTCTAAAATGGATGCGGAGCAGCTAGCAGCCTTTAATTTTATAAAGAACTGGGATAAACAGTATGCTGCAAATTCCATTGGGGCCAGCATCTTTAATAAATGGTGGCTAAACTTTTACAACCTGGTATGGGCAGATAAATTTGTGGTGAAGGGTGTATTTCTGAAAGTGCCATCATATGACCGCACTGAGAAGCTGCTGCTAACCGAACCTAATTCAAAATGGTTTGACAATACCACTACGCCTGCAGTTGAAACCTGCTCCTATGTAGTTAACAAGGCCTTTTACCTCACCGTTAGTTACATGGTAGGTAACTACGGCAAGCCGGGTGAAAAATGGCAGTGGGGATGGGTAAAGGATTCGTATGTAAGCCACCTGGCTAATTTGCCGGGTTTCGGTACCGGTAAGTTTTTTGCCGGCGGTACCGGCGGGGTTATAAACGCATTGCGCGGTGGCAATGGCCCTTCATGGCGCATGGTAGTACAAATGGGGCCAACGGTAAAGGGTTATGGCGTATTCCCTGGCGGCGAGTCGGGCAATCCGGGCAGCTTTTATTATGATGATATGTTTAAAACCTGGAAAGATGGCAGGCTGAATGAATTGTTGTTTTTAAACTCAGCCGATGAGCCATCAAAAAGGGTTAAGATAACCTTGAACCTCACCCCCACCCCACTCCGGTAGAGAGGGACTTTAATTTGTATTGACGATAAAATGAAAAATAAAACATCTATGAACATATTAAATAAAGTTTCTCCGCCATTTGGCGCGGGTGATTTAGAGAGGGCTGGTATCTAACTATGTTATTTTTAATTATCCTTATATTATCTTTTGCCAGCGGTTATTTTTTACCGTGGTGGGTGGTGGCTATTGCCGCATTTTTAGCGGCATTTTTGGCTGGCAAAACGCCTGCACAATCGTTTTGGTCGGGTTTTGCTGCTGTATTTATTGTGTGGACCGTACTGGCGCTGTTTAAGAGTGTACCTAACGATCACATCCTGGCAGGCCGTGTGGTTCAATTGTTCCCCTTGCCGCATAACTGGATCTGGTTATTGATAGTCACCGCATTGATCGGCGGAATTGTAGGCGGTATGGCAGCTTTGTCGGGTGTGTTGTTGAAAGGGGCGTTTAAAGAGTAAGGTCGTTATCTTTCAAGGGATGTTATAAAACGTCGACATCCCTTTCTGTTAATCAAAAAGTCCGGCTCTTATGTGATTTTTAGTTCTCCTGTACCAATAATGGTGTTCCCGATTTAACATTAAACTATATTTTAATTTCCCGGCGTTAAATATATTTTTATAGATTTAAACTAAATTGATACCTAAACAATATGGACTCTTCAATTAAGTTAAATCAGGCTTTTGACAAGCAACACCAGCATAAGGCTGTAAAAATTGAACAAACTATACAACCTTATGTTTATGCCACCGTTTTTTCCTCACTGTGTATTATTGTAGGGTTGATATGGGACATTTCATGGCATACCAGCATAGGCCGCGATGGATTGCTGGCCCCTCCGCATGATGTTATTTACCTGGGTGCCATATGTTCGGGACTATTCTCGGCTTACCAGATTTTACGGATCTCATTTTGGGGTTCTTTAGCCGAAAAACAGGCAAGTGTAAAGTTCTGGGGCATATTTTACGGCCCCCTGGGTGCGATGTTTTGTATATGGGGAGCAATAGCCATGCTTACCTCCGCTCCATTTGATGACTGGTGGCACAATACTTACGGGTTGGATATTGTAATACTCTCGCCACCGCATACCCTTTTGGCGCTTGGCATAGGAATGATCCAGTTAGGAGCAATGGTAACGGTATTATCATCCCTGCATTCGGTAAAAGATGAAGATGTAGCAATACAAAAATTGCTGTTTATTATATCATCCGGGTTGTTGCTTACTTCATTTTATGTATTATTTTCCGAATACCTTAATAAAGCACGCTCGCATAGTACTTTATGCTACCAGGTAGCTGCAATATTGTTCCCCATGTTTTTAATTGCGGTTGTGCGTGCATCCAAAATACGTTGGGCAGCTACCGCCACAGCGGCGGTTCATATGGCCGTATTATTGCTAATGCTTTGGATATTACCACTTTTTCATGCTATCCCGAGGCTGGGCCCGGTATTAAATCATTTTGACCATTACCAGCCATTTCATTTTCCATTGCTGCTGGTAATACCTGCGATAGTCCTTGACCTTTTGTTACACAGGCCCGAAAATCAAAAACCACTTACCCGGATAATACCGGCAGCCGTATTATTTTTATTGGTATTTTTTGTGGTGCAGTGGTACTTTGGGGCATTCCTGCAAACCTCTCCATTTGCCCGTAACTGGCTCTTCGGTTCGTATGCCTGGTATTTTGGTGCAAATCCCGACTGGCCGTATCGTTATAGCTTCCATCCTGATCGTATTGATACGGGTTTTGTTCTTGTAAAAGGAATGCTGATAGCGGCAGTAATCGCAGCATTGTCTGGATTGGTTGGTTATAAATGGGGCGGATGGATGAAAAAGGTACAAAGATGAGGTCAATAAAATTCACCTTTTTAGCTTGCCTGATGCTGATCAGCGCATCCGTATTTGCCCACGTTGGTAGTCCTGGTGTTATTTACCAGGGGAAGGCCGGGCCTTATATGGTTATGGTAAGTATAAACCCACCGGATGTAATACCGGGCACTGCTTCAGCTTCTGTTTATATAAATAACCAACAGGTAAGCCACGTTTACCTTCAGCCGGTTTACTGGTATGCGGGTGACAAAGGTTCGCCCAAAGCCGATGAAGCGTTACCCGTAAAAGGCACGCCGGGACAATATCAATGCCTGATCTGGCTGATGCAAAGCGGTGTAGCCAGTATGCGGGTAATAGTGGAAGGTCCGTTGGGAAAAGGATCTGTTATTGTACCCGTTATGGCAGTATCTACTGCGCAGCGGACAATGCCCGCTTCGCTCGATTGGGGCCTGGCCGCATTAGGAATACTGTTGGTAATACTAATGATCACCATAATTGGCTCAAGTGTAACGGATGGAATAGCATCACCCGGTATTAATACAAAAGCTTCGCCTCAGAAAAAATATATGGCAATGGGTATTACAGCTATTGTGTCGTTTGCAATTTTATATGGTGGCTCGGCGTGGTGGAATTCGTGGAGCAGCCATTACCGCAGATTTATGTATAAGGCCCCGCTGGCACATTCCAGTATATTATTTAATGGCAAACAAATGGTGTTGCAGTTAAACATTGATTCGGCATGGTTAAGAAAGAACAATGAATCAATGAGTTATATAGTTCCTGATCATGGAAAATTAATGCATCTTTTTTTGGTGCGCGAAAAAACAGATGATGTGTTTGCACATTTACACCCTGTACGTAAGGACAGTATCAATTACATAGCAAATTTACCTGATTTGCCCGCCGGCCGTTATTTTCTGTTTGGAGATATAGTACGGTGGAATGGTTTTGCAGAAACCATTATCGATACGGTGAATATACCTGCTAAACCTGTAAATCAAATTGCTTCAAATGACATCCCGGCCTTATACAGCGATCCCGACGATACCTATGTGATCTCCAA
>JAQNCM010000103.1 GCA_029237615.1 Mucilaginibacter sp. | reverse complement strand
GCTTAAAACATATTTCCTCACGCTGGCAAAATTAGTTTTTTGTTGGGGTTTAAAATTAATAATTTTGATGGATGCTGCCGGTTAAACTTTTCACTGATTTTATTGAGCACAATAATTTATTTGGCCGGTCCGCCAACGTACTGGCTGCGGTAAGCGGTGGTATGGATTCGGTTATTATGGTGCATTTACTTAAAACCGCCGGTTTTAATTTTGGCATCGCTCACTGTAATTTTCAACTGCGGCGCGATGAGTCATTAAACGACCAGGAGTTTTGCAGCCAGCTAGCCAACCAACTCGGCGTACCTTTTTATACTATTAACTTCGATACGCTGAATTATGTTTCGGATAAAAAGGTTTCTACGCAAATGGCTGCCCGCGAGCTTCGTTATCAATGGTTTGAGCAGATCAGGCAACAGGCAGGCTACGATGTTGTTGCGCTTGCTCATCACCAAAACGATGCAATTGAAACAATATTGTTAAACCTTACCCGGGGGACCGGTATAGCAGGCCTGCATGGCATACTACCCAAAAATGGCAGCCTGGTTAGGCCAATGCTGTTTTTAAACCGGGATGAGATCCAGTCCCTTATTGCTGATAACCAGCTGCCTTATGTTGAAGACAGCTCGAACGCATCCGTAAAATACGCCCGGAACAAGATAAGGCATGAGGTGATTCCTAAATTAAAAGAGTTAAACCCCGGCCTGGAACAAACTTTCAATAATAACCTGGAACATTTTAGAGCGCTGGAAACGTTGCTGCAACAACGCGTTGGCGAAGTAAAAAAAGAACTGTTTATCCAAAGCGAAGACAAAATACATATTTCGTTGGCTGGTATAAAAGGGCTTGAGCCTAAACGCCTGCTGCTTTTTAACCTGTTGCAGGAGTTTGGTTTTAATGAAACTACGATTGACGATCTTATCAGCGCATTAAATAAACATGCAGGCAGGGTATTTGAAACACCGCTATACAGTTTGCTGCTTGATCGCGATAAGCTGATATTAACTAAAAAAAGCGACCATGTTTTACAACCTTTACTGATTAGCCAGGATGAACACGAAATTAGGTATGGCCGCTATAAATTAAATATTTTGCACGATGATAGTCCGCTGATTGTAAAGAACAACCCTTTAGCCTTATCGGCAGATGCCGGCTTACTGGTATATCCTTTAACTTTGCGCCCATGGCAGCAGGGTGATTATTTTTATCCGCTCGGAATGAAAACAGCAAAAAAGCTGAGCGATTATTTTATAAGTCAAAAAGTTCCTTTGAACGAGAAGAAGGAAATTCCTTTGTTAGTTAATGGGAACGGTGATATTATATGGGTAGGCGGCTACCGTTCCGACAATCGTTACAAAGTAAATGATAACACCAAAAAAGTAACTATATTCGAATTGTATAAGATTTGAAAATGTTTTAATTTGAAGCGCTGAAATAATTTGCGTGTATTTATTATAAGCAATAAAAAAGCATCAACCCAGCATATCATCCAAACTATCAAATTACAACATGAGCGATAAACCGGCTTTTATTGAAAAACAATACCTTGGCAGGGAGTTTATACCTATAACCATCCGGCTGGTTTTGGCAATGTTTTGCTTTGCCGCATATTTTTTTACCGATGAACGCGAACGGAATGGCAACCTGCTGGTAGTAGTAGGTTTCGCTATTATTATCATCTCCATTATTTTGGGATTTTTATTGCATTTCCGCATACGGGTGCAAAATAAAAGTATCCTGATTGATGGTTTATGGACCACCCGCCTCGTAAAAATCGACCTTAATAGTATCGTGAAAGTTGAAAAAGGCCAATACAGCAAGTATTTGTTTAATAATCCGGTATACAACCTTCACACCAAAGGCACCATTAAATTTTATACTGCCGGTAACGAAGCCATACACTTAACAGACAGGGATGGCCTGCTTTACATTATTGGTTCGCAGCAAGCAAATGAGTTTTTACGGGCCATTAAGGAAGAGATGAAGAAGTAAGTCGCCTGATTTCCAATGTCATTGTGCAGAACTCTAGCGTAGATGCAAAGCGAATAATTCCAGCCGTATAAGTTCTCACTATGACATTTAGTTTTATTTGCGCGGCATATAAATAATAATACAGGCGCCTATCAGGGCGATAGCTGCACCTATTATATCGTACTTGTCAGGTTTAAATCCGTCGACTTTCCAGGCCCAAAGTAAAGCCATTACTATAAAAATGCCACCGTAGGTTGCATACACCCTGCCAAAGTTTGCAGTTTGCCAGGTGGCGACAACTCCATAAAGAATTAATACCAGCGCGCCGGTTATGCCGTACCAAAATGGCTTATCATTTTTAAGCCATAGCCATATCAAATAACCTCCGCCAATTTCGCAGAGGCCAGCCAATATGAAAATTCCTAATGATCTTGCTATATTCAATTATTATGAGTTAGGAGAACTGGTGGCAAACCAAAATTATTCAGACTTAAAACCTAACTCCTCGCCTGATCAAGCACCGCCTGGTTTAACCGTTCGTACTCCGGATCATTGGCTTCCTTAGACAGTTTAATACCTTCCTGGGCGGCAGAAATTGCGGCTGCTTTATCACCCATTTTTAAACGTACACGGGCCTCCCATAATTTATACCATGGCCCTTTGGGATCTATCTTTTCGGCCTCCATTACCCAGCCCAATGCTTTTTTCATATCCTTGTTATTATTCCAGTAATATTGAATGGCATTAAAATAAGGCCTTTTAGCAGGGGCACCTTTCATCAGCTCATCAATGTTGGCGGTGATTTGGGCATCGTCATCAGTTTCAAGATGTATACTCACAGCGGTGTGGTCCCAAACTAAAAACAGATCATTTGATTTGGTAGTTGCATTGGCAAACTGAATGGTAAAACTTTCTCTTTTTTCGTCGAGGTGAATAGGTTTTACTTTAAAGCGTAACAAATCGTCCGCCTCTTTATAACTGTATGCACCCCATTGTTTTGCTGTTTTATTCAGGATCACGGTCCACTCATCTTTGTCGGGAATAGTGAACAGTGCATAAGTGCCTGCAGGAACTTTATTGCCCTGCATAAAAACATTTTCGCTAAAGGTTATGGTAGTTGCCGCGTTTGCACCTGTGCGCCAAACCTGGCCATAAGGATTTATCCCGCCAAAAATTACACGGCCATTCACATTTGGCCTGGAGTAAGTGATCGTAATTTTTCCAAGTCCGAAATCCTGGATGATGGTTTGGGTTGAACTTGCTTCGGGTATGCGGGGAGTTTGTGCGTTTGCTTTTATACTTACAACCGCTAAAAGTATAGTAAACAGGTAGATATAGCGCCTTTTCATAGTTAAAATTTTGTTCTAAGGTATTAATGTAAATTGATAATCACAAAGATGTTACGTTAAATTAAAAAGAAAAAAACGCAAAAAATAAAAGCCCCCTCTCACTTGCTGATTGGGGGCTTTCAACCTAAACCTTATCACAATTGAACTGGTAGGATTACCAGTCTGATAGTATGTTAACAATTATTGTACCAAAATGTCTTGGTTAATTTATTTTCTTAAAACATTAACACAACCCTGTCATAAGTAGTGAAAAACATACAAACTGTCTGTTGCTTTTGACATACAATCAGACCTGTTTAACCGCTTTTATGTTCCGAAGCCAGGTATCTAATAAAAACAAGCCCAATACAACATCAAAAAACAAAAATCCCATCATTACCGGCTTTGTTATATAACTTGTTATATCAGGCATTTTGAAACCAGACGGGACAGCAGCTGACAAATCTGCTGCTGTCAATTTAATTCCTGTTAAAGTATACACCAACGAAAGTATAATGGTTAACACAAAAAAGATGGAAATACCCATAATGATGCGTTTATTGATGGCCGATTTGAGCGGTTGTTTTGCCGTTTCCGCCCTGATGGCTTCCATTACGTTATAAGTAAAGGCCATAGGCGGTTCATCCAGCTCTATTGCTGAAAATTCTTTATTGAGCTCCAATAATTCCTGGTACTTCAGCTTGTAAGCCTCGTCCTGCTCAATAAGCATACTGATGGTTTTTTGCTCACCAGGTGTGCAATTTCCATCAATATAGTTCCAAAGTTTTTCTTCCACGTTGTTCATATCAGTTCTTTTACCTCGTGTTTTAAATTTTGTTCAAGCTTTTCTTTTAAACGCTTACGCGCCCTGAATAACTTTATCTTAACATTATTTGCTTCCATCCCTAATACCTGTGCTATTTCTTCCAGCGATTGCTCGCCCTGGTAAAACATAGTTATTATAGCCGCATCGTCGGGTAACAGCTGGCCGATTGCCTGGTTAAGGTAAAAAGACCTTGATTTATTTTCTGCATTGTTAACGTCATATCCCGACGATTGGTTTTCTACCTGTATGTAAGTATTTTCATCGTCAATAGAATCAGTATCCAGCCTTTTTTTGCGCAAAAATGTCATGGCGGTTGTATATACAATACTATACAGCCATGTGGTAAATTTTGCCTGCCCCTGGAAGGATGCCAGCGAACGGTATGCTTTTATAAAACAATCCTGTGCTATTTCTTCGGCATCTTCCCTGCCCTTTGCAAAACGCAAAGCAAGCGTAAACACAAACCGCTGATGCCGTTTAACCAGGTCGGCATAGGCCGACTGATTGCCCGACAAGGTCTGTTGTATCAACGCTATATCTGAAAGCTTGCTTTGCATCTGTATAGCTCTCTGACTACCGGTAACTGAGTAAGGTTACATATAAAGATAGTTATTTTGAAGTCCGAAAGTCCGAAAGTCGGAAAAGACCGGAAGTTGGAAGTCCGAAAGACCGGATGTCCGAAAGAAAAAGTCTGAACTATGGAATTCCACCCCACCCGGCAAACTTTTTTCAAAACACTGTAACCTGTTTCAAAAATATGTGGTCAGAGTTTACAAATACACCACGGTGGTGGATAAAACAAAAAGTAAAAAAATTTAAAAATTAAATATTATGGAAGATCACGCAAAAGAACTAGCAATAATGGTAGGTATTTTAGTACCAATAGCCCTGTTCACAATGATTTTTGGCATCGTTTACCTTGCCAAACGCGAAAGAATGGCAATGATTGAACGTGGAATGGACCCCCGCAGATACAAACCACAGTCGGCACCTTTTCAAAACTTAAAATGGGGATTATTACTGATAGGCTCTGGTTTAGGACTATTTTTAGCCTACATACTGGACTATTCCGTTTTTAGTAAAGTAAATTCAATGGAGAGTGACGGCAGTGTTGCCATTTACTTTGCTCTGATTGCAATATTTGGCGGAGCCGGTTTGGTTTTATCTTACCGGATAGAAAAGAAAGAGGCTGATAGCGGGAAGGTTGATTAAGTGCGTGGTTGATTAAGTTACGTATGTATACCTGATCAACCTGATCAACTATAAATAGCGCTCCTTTAATATCTTAATATGATGCATTTCATGACCTGCAATCATATAAGCCAAAGCCCTTACAGAAACCGGATTGCCGCTGGCAATCCCTTTTTGCGTTAGCTGTTCTTCGCTCATTGATTTAAAAAGATAAAGGCTTGACTCACGTACGGTTTTATATTCGTTTGCAATATCTTCAAGAGACCGGATATCGAAAGTAGCCTTTTCCATATAAACATCCTGGTCAAACCCTGGCAATTCAATTGCCTCGCGCGAAAAGACAAGCGCGCGGTATGCAAATACCCGTTCGGTATCAGCCATGTGTCCTAATATCTGTTTAATGGTCCATTTGCCGTCGGCATAGGCATAATTCGCTTTGCTAATGTCTATTCGGGTAAAAATATCATAAGTATTTTTTTGCAGTTGCGCCAGTATTTCCAGGATGGGCTCATCACCCACCAGGTCTACATATCTTGCGTTATATGTTGAGTACTCATGCGGTAGCGGTCTGTTTATCATATTTAACGTTTTTTAATACAATTCTGAATGTGGTTCCTTTTCCGAGTTCCGAATCACGGACAAATATCTGCCCGTTGTGGTAATTCTCTATCATTCGTTTGGTTAACGACAAGCCCAGCCCCCAGCCACGTTTACGGGTAGTATACCCCGGCTGAAACACCGTATCAAATTTTGAGCGCGGGATGCCTTTTCCGGTGTCTGTGATGTCAATAAAAACCTGTTTTTTTATTTTATTTCCCGAAATCTCCACTTTTATTGATCCCTTACCTTCGATGGCGTTAACTGCATTTTTTAAAAGGTTTTCCAATACCCAGTCAAACAACGGCACATTTAAGCCGGCTGCCAGGTGCGGGTTTCCGCTCATTTCAAAGCTGATATTTTTACTTACCCGTACCCTGAAATAATTAACAAAGTCCTTAACCACTTCATACACCTTATGTTCTTCCAACTGTGGTTTTGATCCGATCTTTGAAAAGCGGTCGGCCACAATCTCCAGCCGCTTTACATCATTTTCCATTTCAGCAATTAACGGATCATCTTCAGCGCTGAACTTTTCCTTCATCAGCTCTATCCATGCCATTAACGACGAAATTGGCGTACCCAGCTGGTGCGCGGTTTCTTTGGCAAGCCCAACCCAAACCTGGTCCTGTTCGGATTTGCGCGACGAACTAAAAGCAGTATAAGCCATCAATAAAAAGACCGCTATAACGGAAAGCTGGATATATGGGAATAACCTTAACTGTCTCAATAACTCCGAATCTTTATAATAAACAAGCCACTGCGTACCCAAAAAAACAGTAAGCTTAATAGGCGCATGCTGTTTTTTCATGTAAGCCAGTTCCGAGTTGAAATACTCAGGATCATAAGTGAGCTTTTTGTTTCCTTCTGCAGCAAGCTTTATAAATGTTTTTGATGGGTCCAACCCCCGCGACAGTTGAATATCTCCTTTTTCATTGGTTACGATAGCGGGTACGATGGAGCTGTCGCGAACGGCAAAAACATAATTCAAGAAGTCATTATCGTCCGATGCTAAAACCTGTTTCATACTTATAGCCCAAACCTGTGCGCGCGTACGCTCAGCCCTGGCAATATTGCGCACGAGGTGACTGGTATATAACAATGATCCGCTGGCAATAACTACTGCAAAGGTAAGCAGTGAGTATTTCCATCGTTTTTTTCTTTGATATGGATTCATTTAAAAGTCGGGAAAGTCCGGAAGTCCGAAAGTCGGGAAAGTCCGGAGATTTCAGACGCTGGATTTTAATATCGGCCCAAATTACGGAAAAAGTGGGAAAGTGAGGAAAATTGTGAATTGTGGCAGCGAAATCGCATTTTAAAACCTTACCGTAGTTAATTTATTGAATACATTGCTGTTCGTAGATTTTGCATTGCTGTTGGTAGACTCTGTCTACGAATTAGTTATGCCTGTAGTCTGACTACAGGCATACTGCATCCGAAGTTATACACTTCGGACAACGAGGTAAGGTTAACGGGCAGAAGTAAATTATAACGCATTATCCGTAATCAGTCTGGCAATAATTGGGGAGCAACAAGCGCTGCTCAATTACCTATCAGCGGCGCACGAGAAGCACAACGCTCAGGCTGCGCGGATTCTCGCGCGAGGTTGGGTTGTGCTTCGCCTTTTGCACATCTACAAATCGCCCGATCATTATCGTTAAGTTTTCAACCGCCTCATTTCGATATTTTAAATTATTCCTGAAGTGTTCAACTTTTTCCGGTTCTATATTGCCACTATGAAATTCCTGTAAAAATGTAAGCAGCTTTTTAGCAAAAAAAATCTCATGAACTTTAACACCACCTTTCACAAGACCAACAAAGGTTTTAACAATCGGAATTTGTTTAATTGCTTCATTGTCCAAAAAACTATCAAGAGCTAATTCAGCATAGTCAATGGTCAAATCAAAAGGTGACTTAATCATACCATCTTCAATTAATCTTTCTATCCTAACCGCTTAGAGATGACTTTTTCAATCAGCTGAAATCTTCTTCGGTAATCCTTGCATATTTGTTAAAATTTGCGAAAAACAGTGTTGATATCATAGCCGCTAATTAATTCTGCTAATTTAACGATTATTGCACATTTTTTTAAGAAGTGACGCTCACAACCAGTCCTTTAGGCTGGGTATTTCTTTTGCTACCGTTGTATGGCCCATTCGATATTCGTAGTAAGTAATATAAGGCATCAGGCTTTGCAGGCGAGCCTTTGCTATGTAGTTTCATAAAAAAAACAGGTACACCGGACCGGCATACCTGCACATAGTAGTAATGGAAATTATTTACCTAAGCCGATCTGATCTAAATAGGTTTTATTGTCCCAGAACAGATGTTCTTCTATCATAACGCCGTCTTTCCAGATACCGATGGTAGCCATAGGAATATTAAATTTCTTACCGGTTGGTTGTATAAATTTACCGTTGCCGATCGGCATTGGCTTGGTAAAAGTACCTTCAAATTGACCCGTTAC
>JAQNCM010000085.1 GCA_029237615.1 Mucilaginibacter sp. | reverse complement strand
TAAAAAGGCATTATTAGAACAGTGATAAATTGATGTTTAAAGAAAGCATTAACTTACTTACAAGTAAATGCGTCAAAATATCATATATTCGTAACAATTGCATAAAAAGTTTACAGTTCATTAAATCTTTATTAAAATTGATAATTCTTTTTGGAGTTTTTATCCCGACTGGAATTAATTATACAGGCAGAGAAATTATAAATATTTTAAACCCTGAAAGGCCATGAAAAAAAATTACGTTTCTAATTCACAGGAGTCTGCGAGAATGTTTAAAAGCGACTTTTTGGAGAGTTTATCAAAGGTTCACTTTACTGTTCCGTTATTTATATTTGTTCCCGTAATAATCTTTTGTACCTATAGGGTGCTATTCCAAACGTCTATAGGGATAGTTACATTTATTGAATTGTTCTTTTTAGGTCTATTCATTTGGACATTTGTTGAATATATAATGCATCGTTTTGTATTCCACTACATGCCTCCGGATAAGCCCTGGGCCATGCGGCTTCATTTTATATTTCATGGTGTTCATCATGATTATCCAAGCGATGCTAAAAGGCTGGTATTGCCGCCGTCAGTGAGTATCCCGCTAGCCACAGGATTTTACTTTTTGTTTAATGCCATTTTGCCTGTAAATTATGTATTTGGCTTTTTCCCGGGCTTTATATTAGGTTATCTGATATATGACATATCACACTATGCTATCCATCATTTTAATTTTAAAGGCAACATCTGGAAAAGAATAAAACAACATCATATGCTGCATCATTACCAGGATCCCGGTAAAGGATATGGGGTTAGTTCTCCGCTTTGGGATAAAATATTCCGCTCTGATTTCATAAAGAAATAACTGATGGGCAATGCCGCCTGCAATGGTGCAAAGCTTACTTTGCAATCAATAGTTATTGTATCAGCAATATCATTATTTTACTTGTTGGTTTCGTGGATACTGGTTGGCTTTAAAACCGATCAGATTGTGCTGATGGCCATTTTTAATTCGTTGTTCTTCCTCTCGCCCATTACACGTAAATTTATTTTAGGCTTTTCTATATTTATAGTTTATTGGATCATCTTCGACTACATGAAGGCTTTCCCGAATTACAACTATAACACAGTACACATCGCTGATCTGTATAACCTGGAAAAACAGTTATTTGGCATCAATTTTCATGGCAAGCGTTTAACGCCGAATGAGTATTGGCGTATAAACGGAAATACTTTGCTGGATGTAATTGCCGGAATATTTTATTTATGCTGGATCCCGGTACCGCTGGCGTTTGCCGCCTTTTTATTTTTTTGGAACCGAAAACAATTCCTTTATTTTTCGTTGACCTTTGTTTTTGTTAATATTATTGGGTTTGTAATCTATTATTTATATCCCGCAGCCCCACCGTGGTACGTGCAATATCATGGTTTTGTATTTCATGCAAAAACACCGGGAAATACCGCAGGGCTGGTAAAATTCGACAATTACTTCCATGTCCCTATATTTAAATCTATCTATGCAAAAGGATCGAATGTATTTGCCGCCATGCCTTCCCTCCATTCCTCCTACCCGGTAATTGTTTTATATTATGGCTTAAAGAACCGGCTGGGCTTTATCAACGTTTTTTTTGCTGTGGTAATGCTCGGTATCTGGTGTACCGCAGTTTATGCAGGTCACCACTATATTATTGACGTACTGGCAGGTATTGTATGTGCAATTATTGGCATCGCAATTTTCAATTTTATAATTTCCCGCGTTAAAGTCTTCAGTTCGTCTGTAGATACCTATGAAAAAAATATCCGCTAATTTTGTCTGGATATCCCATTTAGCGGAAAAAATGTACTAATTAGCTGTCAGATTTCCTGTTCAGAAAAGATCAATAAAACAAATTTTATCTTTTTTACACCCAGATTAATGGGAAAATTACCCTGATGAGGGTGATATAACTAACATCTCCACGTAATCATTGATCATATTGAGTTAGGCCAGGGAAAAAGGCATGCTATTTGAATACGCTAAGTTATTTAAATGCCTTTGCTAAATTGTTATGAAGTTTGTACATACGTTATTACTCTTCTTATTTGCCTGCTCAAAGCTATCAGCTCTGGGCCGTGGCACAGATACTGCCAAATCAGTATCAGCTGAAAGCCATTCCGACAGTTTAAAAATCGCCCTAAGTAATCCTGATAGTTTAAACCTTTCTGCTTCATCACATAAAGAAAGCCCATATACAAAGAAAGAAGCATCTCATTTAAACAACATTAATTTATCGTCGCTTGTAAAACATGCAGACAGCGTGAGCCTGTGGGCACCTCCGCATCTTACAGGTAATTTGAATGAGCAGCTTAAAGTACATAAAAGGGACAGCCTTAAACAGGCCATAGTGCTAAAACGCCAGGACAGCTTAAAATTTGTCACTTACAGGTTTCGCTCTGACAGCATAAAACAGCAGATAAAAGGAATGAGCCTCGATAGCTTGAAACGTCAGTTAGCCCTTCCGGCAAATGAATGGTTAAAAGGGCAGATCTACACAGAAATAGCGTCGAGATATTTGATATCTGACACGATAAATAATAAAATTACACGGTTTAACTTCCAAAATAAGGTATTGAACAATACAATGATGGCTTTGCATCAATATTCGTTGTTTAACGACACTACCGGTTTACGCATTTGCTTCGAGACCCTGACAAAGGTTTATTATGCTCAAAAAAAATATAGCCAGGCAAAGTGGTTCATACTACAGGCAAATACGCTTGCCCGTGCTAAAAATGATGTGCCTAATATCATCTCATCACTGCTTACGTTAGCTGCGATTAAGAGCGACATAAAGGACTACAAGCTGGCCATGAGTGATTTGAATGAAGCCCTGCAGCTTTCCACATTAAATCATAATACCGAAACAGAGTTGAATGTTTTAAAGAGCCTGGCAATGCTATATAGCAGGCTTAAAGACTACCCAAAAGAAGCGCTGATTTTAAAGAAAAGGGATTCGATAGAAGAAAGCATCCGCAAAGAAGAAGCGGGACGGTTAATGGCAATTAACCTGCAAGCGCAAGCTCAAAAGAAAAAGTTGGATTCCTTACAGAGTAAAAAAAAATTATATACTTTGAATATGCAAAGGCCTTCCAAAAACAACTCCTCCAAAAAAATGGCCTCATTATAATTTTACTGTTTGTAATCATTCTTATTGTAATTGCTGTATTCATTGTTAATAAACGGAAAAGAGGCAGCCTCTGGCGCTCCGCGATCAAAAGGAAGAAACATTGATTTTTCATCGGCCAGCCATACTAAACTATCGCTGCTTTTAATTGTCATACGGATATGAAAATAACATTAACGGGTGTACTGTCTTTGGTAATCTTAACCTTTAGTCTCAACGCTTATAGCCAGTCAATAAACAGCGGCAAAGAATTTAAGCGTGAGTTTTTAGAAAATATAAATCATACCAGACAAAAAGGTTGTACTTGCGGTACCACTTATATGCCACCGGCCCCCCCGCTTAAATGGAATGACCAACTGGAGCAGGCGGCAATTGCCCATGCCAGGGACATGGCCGAAAAAAGCTATTTTAGTCATACCAGCAAAGATGGCAAAAGCTCCGGAGATCGTATTGCTTTGGCGGGTTACACCTACACCGGTTATAGAAGTTTTATGATCGGCGAAAATATAGCCCAGGGGCAGCAAAGCATTGCCGAGGTGATGAAGGGCTGGTTTAAAAGCGAGGGCCATTGTAAAAACCTGATGAATCCGGGATTTAAAGAGATTGGCGTAGCTTATTACAATACTTATTGGGTACAGGACTTTGGCGGCCGCGAACCGTTTTCGGCAGAACAGCAAAAATTAATGAAAAGCGGTAAATACCGTGTGATCCAAAGGAGTGAGTAAGGATTGAGTTGGGTTGTATGGTGCTGGTTGTGTGTTGTAAGTAAGCGTTGCAGCGATTAATCAATTGACTAATGCCTAATGACCAATGCCCATTCACAATTTGGGGCCGCGTTTATAGATGATCAGGCCGTTTAAAAAGTTGCGTAGTATCTGGTCGCCGCAGGGTTTAAAGTTTGGATGATCTTCTTTCCGGAATATTGCTCCTAACTCTGTTTTGGTTATCCTGAAATTAGCCAGCTTTAATACCTCGATAATATCGTCATCGGTAAATTGCAACGCTACCCTAAGCTTTTTCATGATATCATTATTACTCATATACTACACCTGTTATCGTGATACTTCAATTTTAATTTTTTTGTTCTTTATCTTTTCCAGTTTAATCAGCTGTACTGTACGTTCAATTCGGTTACGTTTTACTGCAGCGTATGACGAATGATCCAGCACTTCTATTAACCCAAGGTCTTCTTTTGTCAGTTCCCCTTTTTGCAATAACAAACCTACAATATCCACTTTGTTTATCTTATCCTTTTTGCCGGCAGCGATATACAAAGTAGACCATGGAGACGGCTTCGGAATAATCGACTTTTCAGGCAGCTCCTCAATTTCAGGAGTTTGTTTAAGGTAAGCCAGCTTCTCGTCCTCCGCCAACACCAGGTAAGCGGTCCCTTTGGCATGCCATCGTGCGGTGCGGCCATTGCGGTGCAAAAAGGCCTCTTCTGTGTGGGGTAACTGGTAATGCACTACATATTCAATCTCCGGAATATCTAGTCCTCTCGAGGCCAGGTCAGTAGTGATCAGTATGTGGTGGCTCCCATTCCTGAACTTTAATAAGGCACGCTCACGGTCTTCCTGCTCCATGCCTCCGTGAAAAACATCGTGAACAATCCCCCTGTCCCATAGTAATTCACTGATCCTGTCAACCGCTTCGCGGTGGTTACAAAAAACCAGTGTAGCCTTATCCCCAATTTTACAGATCAGCGAAAATAAAGTGTCGAGCTTGTCTGCAGCCGGTGATATTACCGCTTTTATCTTCAGATCAGGTGTATTTGTTTTATTTTCGAGGAAATCTATTTCTGTAGGGTGATGTATACCTGTGAAGGCCGGAATTTCCTGCATTTTGGTGGCAGAGGTTAGTATCCTTTTTTTTAAGGCCGGCAATTGTTTAATAATAAAAGCCATATCCTCCTGGAAACCAAACTCCAGCGCCTTATCAAATTCATCAAGTATTAATGTTTGTATACCATCCGTGCTGAAACTATGCCTGCGGAGATGATGTGTGATTCTGCCGGGAGTCCCTATTAAAACAGCGGGTGGCTGCGAAAGGCTGTTACGTTCAATTTTTACCGGGTGTCCCCCATAACAGCAGTTCACTTTGAAACCGCTGCCGATAGTTTTAAAAACCTGCTCAATCTGTAAGGCCAGTTCCCTGGACGGAACTAAAATAAGTGCCTGTACTTCGGCTATGCCGGGTTTTAACAAATCAAGCAGTGGCAGTAAAAATCCAAGTGTTTTACCGGAGCCGGTTGGAGAAAGCAACACCACATCGCCCTTTTTTGCGGCATTCAATGCAGCATGCTGCATTTCGTTCAGGGCGGTGATCTTCAGGTTTTCGAGTGCTTTCTTTATCATTATTTGATGGGATGTGCGCAAAGATAGCTAAATAGTGCTACCAGCCCTTTTAAATATGACCACGGCACTTAAAACACCGTTCCCTGCATTAAGAAAAAGATACCGATCACAGCAAATCCCATACTTGCCAACCACAACGCTCTTCGTTTGGTGATGATAGAGATAGCCCCTATTGCGATAGCCACCTGGAACAAGGTTACTGCACGGGCCAGTATCTTGTGCTTCGCTACGTGCTCATCAGATTCTTTTTGTGCGTCTTTCGCCTCCTGCATAATTTTAGCCTGTTCGGTTTTATTTGCGCGGATCTTGGCACTGTCCTGGGCGGCAGGGGTTTTACCCATTGCAAGCAACATCTTATTTGATGTCGCTATTATTTCAGATTTTATGCTTTTTGCCTGATAAAAGGCCCATTGATCAGACGAATGGATCTGGGCCAGCATCGCTTCATCTGCATGATCACCTGCTAAAAGTCCGGCAATGGCTGCCAGTACAGCAAAAACAGCAGTTGTTAAAGCCACATAAAGCACCCATTTTTCCTTTCCTTCCGACAGCATGTGGTGTGCGTGTTCGTTACTTTGTTCGTGTATCTTTTCTGAAAAATTTTCTATCTCATCCATGTTTTCTCTTTTCAAATATATGATTCAACTATTCAACCGGCAACTATATCAGCAGACCCGGGTACGCCATCACTTAGCTTGCAGATGCCGGTAACATAGTAATTGCCACCAGATAAAAGCTGGTTAATGGGCGTAAGGGTAACATGCACAGCCTGTTACTTGTATTTACATTGTAACTTGTTTGGTTTATCATGATGGAATGACTTATAACAACAAAAATAGGCTATTTTTACTCATGTTACGGGGAAGTAAATTATCAAACTTCGTACTAATAAATGTATTATTATAAAAATAATACAACAATAATAATAAGTTTTCAATTTGCAAATAAAGATAAACCGGTTCAGGAATTAATAATGAATGAGCTTGATCTGTGATCTGAACAAATGAAATTAACTATACATGGGGCTGCCCGCCAGGTAACCGGAAGCATGCATTTGCTGGAGGTTGACCGATATAAGATATTGATTGATTGCGGACTTGATTATGAAAAGGACCGGAATATACAGGCAAATGAGGACTTTCCGTTTGATCCGGCTGAAATTGATGTAGTTGTATTAACACATGCACACATCGATCACTCTGGCAATTTGCCAACGCTTGTACGTTTAGGTTTTGATGGCCAAATACTTTGCACACCCCCAACGGCCGATCTGACTGAACTATTGTTGCTTGATTCTGT
>JAQNCM010000071.1 GCA_029237615.1 Mucilaginibacter sp. | reverse complement strand
TGTCTTTATTTATTTCGATTGAACTCATGTATTTATTAAACGATCAAATTTCCGAGTAAAGCGCAAATCTAATTATATCCTTGAAATATAGAAAATTCATTGCCCCTTATAAACGACGATTAGTTAAAAGATTTGTAAAATTTTTAGTGCGTATACAATTTATAGCCACCGGGCCTGTTTAAACTGGAAAAACTTACCCGGTTTATCTCGACAAATAAAATGTACTCATTAATTTTTTAAACAGTTTATAAAATAAGGCGTCCGATATTTAAATGGTGCAAAAAAAAGCAGTCATTAACTTGCAATTTTAAAATATTTAGATAGTTTTGTATTCGACAATAGACAGGGTGTCCAATTTAATAAACAATTTGTTGAGAAAAAACGACAAACCAGAGATTAAATGAAGAAAATTACTATCGTTATTGCATTATTTTTCAGCGTTTTAGCAGTACAAGCACAAACAAAAACCAGTCCAAATGCCTCCGACGAAAAAGCTCCCGACGAACAGGAGAGTTTAGCTAAAGATTATTTATCGCAAATTATGGGAGTTGCCTTATCTGCAACTTCAAATATGAAACTCTTCCATTTTGTTTACGACTGGATTGGTACCCCCTACCGTTTTGGCGGAAGCTCAAGAAATGGGATTGATTGCTCGGCATTTACCAAAGAATTGTATAGCCAGGTATTTAATATGAATATCGAGCGCAACTCACGCGATATTTTCAGCATGGTAACGCCGGTAAGAAGAGATGATCTGAAAGAGGGTGATCTTGTTTTCTTCAAAATCCATAGCCGCAGAATATCACATGTAGGAATCTATTTAGGTAATAACAGATTTGCCCATGCTTCATCAAGAGGAGTAGCGATCAACAGCCTTGACGATGCTTATTACAGCCGCTATTTTTACAGGGGCGGGCGCATGCTTGAATCTTTAAAAGCGGAACTCGAAAAAGAAGACAACAGTAAAAATTAAAAATATTCGATCTAATTGATTAGTCCTTCCAAAATTTTCGGAGGGACTTTTTTTTACTGTTTATTGCCGCTTTTTTCTAACTAAAATATTTACACTAGGTGCCTTAAAATGAACCGAATCGCAATTGAAGAAAATCCCTGCCGCAACCAAAAGCACTAGTTTTATAATATCTTGTTTATTACCTCTTACTGCATTTATTGCCCTGTTGCTTCCGGCTTGTCAGAATCAGCAGGAAATACTGCAAACGTATAATCCTCCCAAAAAAGCAATAAAAAAAGTAAGTATTAAAAAGCCTGACACCATTCAGCGCGACTCGTTCTGTATTGCAGCCGTTGGCGATATTATGCTCGGCACATCCTATCCTAACAAAAGCTCTTTGCCGCCTGATAGTGGAAAGAGTAGTTTTAAAAATGTAATAAATGAATTACGCAGCGCCGATGTTACGTTCGGTAATCTCGAAGGTACGCTGCTTAACACCGGTTCTGCTGCACATTATAAGTTGCACCTGCTTGGTAAAGCTTACTTATTCAGGATGCCGGAAAGCTGCGGGAACGTTTTAAAGGACGCAGGTTTTAAAGTATTAAGCCTTGCCAATAACCATATCGGCGACTTTGGTGATAGCGGCCGTATCAACACGATGAAAGTATTGGACAGCGTTGGCATACATTATGGCGGCCAGTTGAATCATCCATCAACTATTTTTAAGATAAATGGCATAACCTATGGATTTTGTGCCTTTGCACCTAGTGCCAATACACTGCCCATTCTCGACCTGGAAAATGCAACACGAATAATAAAGGGGCTAAAAAAACAATGCGATGTGGTGTTGGTATCATTTCATGGTGGTGGAGAGGGCCCTGCATTTGAGCATGTGCCTTTTAAAATGGAATCGTACTTTAGCGAGAAGCGGGGCAATGTAAACGTATTTGCACATAATGCCATTGATGCCGGCGCCGACCTGGTATTTGGCAACGGGCCGCATGTACTACGGGGAATGGAAATTTATAAAAACAGGCTGATAGCCTATAGCCTGGGTAATTTTTGCACCTATAAAGGTGTGGGCATTGCAGGTGTCAGCGGTTTTGCGCCCATACTTAAAGCTTATGTGAATAAAAAAGGGGAGTTTTTAAGCGGACGCCTGATCGCAAATATACAAACACGAAACGAGGGATTAAAAGCTGACAGTTCAAACAGGGCGGCAATTCGTATCAAAGAACTCACAGCGGTTGACTTTCCCAATTCAGGTTTAAATATTGCCGACGATGGACTGGTGTTACCGGTATCACACTTACACTATAAGAAGCTTACGAACAATTGAAAATCATTATAGGAACATCTGTGAAGAGCTAGCCGGTGACAAAAAAATCATCCCGGCGGGAGATGATTTTTCGTGATGAACTTATTTTTCCTGGTTTTAAGACTTACACCTCGTCTTTTGTAGTGCGTACAAGGCTTATCCCGGTAAAGAAAAAAAGAATGGCGATTATTCCGATCACCACAAGCGTGGTAATTTGTCCGCTGTGATTAATTATGCTGACACCTGTGTAAATTAATCCTATTATACCTAATACGGTAAGAATGGCTCCGAAAGTGCGTTTTAAATTCATAAGGTTGATTGTTGTGTTTATAAAGCATTTTTTAAAAACAAATAGCACACCAATAATTTATGCTACATTTATAATATTAATTTTTGTTCGCTATGACCTCTCAAATAACCTTATTTATCGTATTATTCATTTTAGCAGTAATTATATTTTCATCGTTTGTGTCTGTAAAACAGGGCACTATCGTTGTAATTACAGTTTTTGGAAAGTACCGCCGTATTTTAACCCCCGGTCTTAATTTTAAGATTCCGTTTATTGAAAGCATCTACTCCAAAATATCTATCCAAAACCGTTCGGTTGAATTAGAGTTCCAGGCGGTTACATTTGACCAGGCAAACGTTTATTTTAAAGCCATGCTTCTATATTCCGTATTAGATCAGCAGGAAGAAACCATTAAAAATGTGGCCTTTAAATTTGTGGATGACCGTAACCTTATGCAGGCGCTGATTCGTACCGTTGAGGGATCGATAAGGGCATTTGTGGCTACTAAAAGGCAATCGGAAGTTTTGATATTAAGGCGTGATATTGTAGAGCATGTTAAAGAACAACTCGATGTTATACTGGAAGGCTGGGGATATCACCTGCAGGACCTGCAATTAAATGATATCACTTTTGACGACGTGATTATGAAATCAATGAGCCAGGTAGTTGCTTCTAACAACCTGAAAGCTGCTGCAGAAAATGAAGGACAGGCCCTGTTGATCACCAAAACAAAAGCGGCCGAAGCGGAAGGTAATGCCATTAAAATATCCGCTGAGGCTGAACGCCAGGCATCACAATTACGCGGGCAGGGTGTGGCCTTATTCCGTGAGGAAGTGGCCAAAGGTATGTCAGTAGCTGCAAAGGAGATGAAGGAAGCCAATATGGACACCTCGGTAATCTTATTTACCATGTGGACAGAATCTATCAAACACTTTGCTGAAAACTCCTCTGGCAATGTAATATTCCTTGATGGATCAACCGATGCAATGCAGCATACCGTAAAAGAAATGATGGCCTTAAACCTTTTATCATCTGACAAGGTCAAAAAGTAAAATTTTTTACTAAATCAGTTTTATGGAATTCAGGTTTGTGCGGTTGATTTGCATTGTTGTTTCGTGCTTTTTCTCGTTTGTTGCATTTTCCCAGCCTTACCGTACATTAACAATCGACGACTTTCAGGGAGTGCCACATAATAATGGCGAAGTGGTTGCTTATACCAATTGTTCGATAGACTTCCATTATGAGGCCTATCGCGAAAAAAACTATTATATCCTTAATTTTAATATCCGGCTTACTATGAACAATGGTAAATCATGGATGGATAAACGGCGCATCACCTCCCGGGAGATGCTGGACGAAGTGCTCAAACACGAGCAGGGGCATTACATTGTAGCTTATATGGAGCAGCAGGAATTATTAAGAGAAGTAAGCCATACGGTTTTTTATGCCGATTATCAATCCGCAGCAATGAAGATCTTTAACCGGATAGATGCAAAATACAAACAGCTTAACTCAAGTTACGATGCCGATACCGAACACATGCGCAACCGCGAACAGCAGCAAAGCTGGGATGCCTATTTCAAAAAACGGCTGGAATACATGCCGCCTGTTAATCCTTAAGAAACTGGATTAATAACGTAGCACTCTTTATTCTGCCACCCAAATAACATCAGTAAACCACTTTTTGCTATCGTAAAAATGGTAGATTGGTTTAAAAGCTGAATCCATGGCCATTTTGTCTGTTTGGGCAACCGTAAACTTCTGCGAGATCTCCATAAAGATATATTCATCCTTTAAAAAGCTAATGGTTGCTGTATTATTGATACTCACTTTTTGATCAACCAAGCTTACCAGGTAGCTTTTACAGGCCCCGGTTTCCGGGTCGTACGTTGGATAGTGTTCAAACTGGTTAATATCAAAATCGCCCTTAAGCTCACGGTTAATTCGTTCCAGTAAATTGAGGTTAAATCTTTTCGTGATGCCTTCTTTGTCGTTATAGGCTGCCAATATAGTTTTTGGATTTTTTTTAAGGTCGAATCCAACCAGCAGCATATCACCAGGCGATAAATGACTTCTAAGCTTTCCGCAAAATACTTCAGCTTCACTTACAGGCATGTTCCCGATGTTTGATCCTAAAAACAGGAGCACTTTACGTTTATTTGAAATTGATGCCGCTTTTTCGAGCATATCAAAATACTCACCGTTAAGGCCGGCTATTTGTAAGCCCGGTAAAGTAATCGGCAAAGCAATATTGAGATATGATATTACATTGGACGATATATCAATTGGCAGATAAGTAAAATCTGCTTTGTTATCTAAAAGATATTTGAGCAGATATGCTGATTTAGTGGCATCACCGGCACCTAATTCGATCAGATCAAACGGATCGCCATTACCGGTGATTGCTTTACAGATATCTGCTGTTTTGTCCGAGAATATTTCAAGTTCGCAATAAGTTGGATAATATTCGTCGCAGTTCATTAAGTCCTGGAACAGCTTATCGCCATTGGCATCATAAAAATACTTGGAACTTAAATGCTTGGGTGTTTCTGTTAAACCTGCTATTACATCCTCGTAAAACTGGTCGGTAATTGATTTTGCTGCCCGGTTTGACTCGGTTTGGGTTACTGTGGTGTCGATGTTTTTCATTGGTGGTAGATTATTTAGCAAGCCTGATGCCTGTGAACTGCCATCGTAAATGTGTTTGAAAAAAGTTGCGGTAAGAAATGCGGCTATGTCCGGGGGAGGTAACCTCAGATGCGCCCCTTAAAACCTTTTGGTTAACCATAAACTTACCATTGTATTCGCCTATTGCCCCGGGTGCTTTTGTGAATCCGGGATATGACAGGTAACTGCTTTCGGTCCATTCCCAGCTTTTGCCCCATTTAAACTGATTAGCTGCGGCCTCCCATTCAAACTCGGTCGGTAGCCTTAAGCCTTTCCATGAAGCATATGCGTATGCTTCAAAATAACTGATGTGACAAACCGGTTCTTTTAAATTCAACAGCTCCAGTCCATGAAAGGTGTAGTGATACCACTGCTCATTAATTAAATGCCAATACAGCGGCGCTTCAATCTTACTATTTTTAACCCAATCCCATCCTTCGGCATGCCAGTACCTGAAATCGTGGTAACCACCGTTGTTAATAAATCGCAGGTATTCGGCATTAGTAACCAGGTCCGGACTTATTTCAAATGCATTTAAATAAACCTTATGTCTGCTCAGCTCATTATCGAAACAAAAGCCATCACCATTAAAGCCAATTTCATAAATGCCCTCATTCAACTTAATGAACTCACCATCCGTCTTTTCTGTTTTTGGTGACACATAATCTTTGGAATAAGCGGGAAACAAAGGATTATGTCCTAATATGTATTTAATGTCTGTATATAAAAGCTCCTGGTGCTGTTCTTCGTGGTTTAGGCCGAGGACCATCAACTCCTTTACATCATCTGATATATCTTCGCATAAAAATTTGGCTATCGCATCATCCACATACTCGCGGTAGCGGTAAATTTCAATAACCGTAGGGCGGCTTAAATTACCACGATCGGTACGGATCACCCGGTTGCCAACGGTTTCATAATAACTGTTGAATACAAAATTATAATCGGGGTTATATTCCTGGTAACCCATAAAATAGGGTTTTAAAATAAATGTTTCAAAAAACCAGGTGGCATGCCCTATATGCCACTTAGGCGGACTTACATCAATCACAGGCTGTACCACATAGTCTTCTGTTTGCAATGGACTGCAAATCTGTTCAGTGCGTTTACGTACCTTTACGTAACGCTCCGCAATGTCTGTTGAAATTACCTGCTCAGCTGTCTCCATTGGCATTACCTGCTTTCCAAATAGCGTTTAAGG
>JAQNCM010000049.1 GCA_029237615.1 Mucilaginibacter sp. | reverse complement strand
CTTATTCTATTTTTGCAACGCTTTTGGTTCCCGGTGAATAACCGGGATTAAAAGGGAATACGGCGTAATTCCGTAACTGTCCCGCAGCTGTAAGCTCCATAACCGTTGCCCAATCAAGTGGTCACTGTCCGCCTAAAGTCGGACGGGAAGACCGGGTAAAAGGGGAGTAAGTCAGAAGACCTGCCTGAGCGTAAATATTATTCCAGCTTTCGGGGATTGAAGCTTGAATGTGAAACGCTGTTTTGTTTTCCATTCCAAACTTTTCATTTCTGTATGCTGTGGGTTTAAACTCACAACAACATGAAAAAAAATTATGTATTTGTTGCTGCAGGCCTGGGGCTTGTACAACTGGCACTGCTTAGTACGGCAGCGCACGCCCAGGACACCACCAGGGCACTCAATGATGTAGTGGTTACCGCTACAAGGTCACCCAAAAAATTATCGGAAATTGGCAGGGTTGTTACGGTTATCACAGCCGAAGAGATCAGCCACGCGCAGGGAAAAACCCTCCCGCAGTTATTAAACACCGTTCCGGGTATTACCTTTTCAGGTGCAGGGAATGCACCGGGGATAAGCTCTGATATTTATTTGCGCGGCGCATTGCCGGGCAATACATTGGTACTGGTGGATGGTTTCCCGGTAAATAATGCATCGGCTATAAGCGGTAGTTACGATCTGAACGCATTTCCACTTGATGAAATTGATCATATAGAAATCTTAAAAGGCAGTGGATCAACATTATATGGATCAGATGCTGTGGCCGGAGTGATAAACATTATAACAAAACATCCGGCAGGGCAGGGCCTCAAAACCAATGTACAGCTGATGGGAGGTACTTATAACACATTTAAAGAATCAGCAGGCATTAACGGAAATTTAAAAAATACCGGTATTGCCATTAACCTTTCAAATACCGATTCAAAGGGTTTCCCGGCTGCCACTGACACAACGGGTAAAGGCGGATTCAGAAATGATGATTTTCACCAGCGTTCAACCAGTGTTAATCTCACTCAGAAAGTGTCTGAAAAATTTACCTTGAACGGAAACTTTCAAGCAAGTTACAACACTGGCCATTTGCCTGCCGGAGCATTTAGCGACGACCAGAACTATACCTACGCCAACACCTTTTTGTTTGGCGGTATCGGGGCCAAATTAAAACTGGATAAAGGAGATCTGAAGGTAAACATTAGTCAAACTGATGTGCGGAATAATTACAATGATCCGGCCAGCGCTGCAAACTTTAACTATGCTTTCTACCAAAAAAATACCGGGCATGTTACCGATGCAGAAGCTATTTTTAATTACGCATTAATCAGATGCCTTGATATCATCAGCGGGGCCGACTTTAAATATTATAATACAAACCAACTCAGCACGTATGGTAACATACCCTCAAAATTAGCCAATAACAATATTGCAAGTGTTTATACTTCATTGTTTTACAAAGCGGGTATATTCCATATGGAAGTGGGTGGCCGGTATAATGAGGATAATAGGTATGGCAGCAATTTTACCTATACCATTAATCCTTCCGTTCTGTTATTCGATCAGCTTAAAGTATTTGCCACAATGGCATCTGCTTTTAAATCACCTTCTTTATACCAGTTGTTTTCACAATATGGAACCCCAAATTTAAAACCTGAAACAACAACTTCCTACGAAGCAGGATTTGACTGGGAACTGATCAAAAAAACTTTAGCATTTAACACTGTATTTTATAAGTACGATACCAAAGATGTGATATATTTCCTCCCTGAAAACAATCCGCCTTATGGAAAGTATGAAAATGGGACTTTTCAAAAGGATAAAGGTTTTGAAAGTGAGTTAAAATTAACCGTCGATAAATTGACAGCATCGGCCTGGGCGGCTTATGTCACCGGTGTACAAACAGATCGGTATGGGGTTAAAACATATAATCTTAATCGCCGCCCCAGGAATACCTATGGCGCTAACGTGTATTGCCAATTTGAAAAAAGCTTTTCAGCCGGACTGACATACAGGTATACCGGCGACCGGAGTGATGAAAATTACAGCACAGGAACATTGGTGACGCTAAAACATTACAACCTTGTGGATGCACATTTGCAGTATGGCGCAACCAAGCGTATCAGCCTGTTTGCTGATCTTAAAAATTTGCTCGATGTAAAATATACCGACTGGCTGGGTTATAATACCAGTAGGTTTAATTTTATGGCCGGTATTAAATACCAGGTCAATTAAGTTGTTAATTTGAAAGGATAATCCGTATTTTTACCTTATAAATTCTACTATGTCATTAAAAAAAATAAACCTCAGAAACAGCGCATTGGTGCTGATGATCATTTGTGCCGCTGCAACACGCTTGCTTAATGTTAATCACCTTACTGGCTGGTCAAACTTTACACCGGTAGGGGCAATAGCCCTTTTTGGTGGGGCCTATTTTTCTGATAAATGGAAAGCTTATCTTATTCCACTTATTACGTTATTTATCAGTGATATCGCGCTTGATTATGTTTACTTCCACAAATTTATGTTCATTTACCCCGGTGCATTGCCGGTATATGCATGCTTTGCTTTAATGGTATTAATTGGCACTTATATCAAAAAGGTAACTGTTGTAAATGTTGTTTCAGCTTCATTAGTTTCTGTATTGGTTCATTGGCTGATAACCGATATTGATCCATGGCTGCAAGGCACTATGTATGCCAAAAGCTTCTATGGTTATGGTGAATCGTTAATTGCTGCGATCCCTTTTGAAAAAAATATGTTATTGGGCGACCTGGTATTTTGTACCATTCTGTTCGGAGGGTTTGAACTTGCCCAAAGGAAGTTTATCTTTTTACGTACCAACAAAGAGTTAGCTATCTAAATAAATAATATTTCATTACAAAAGCGATCCGCCTTCGGTTGGTCGCTTTTTTTTATCGTTTAATTTTTATGATCTATTATATAACAGGTGGAACACGGTCCGGTAAAAGTAGCTACGCTCAAAAACTTGCATTGAGCCTCAGTGATCAACCGGTTTACCTTGCCACTGCACGTAAATGGGATGATGATTTCAAACAACGCATAAAACGGCACCAGGACGACCGGGACGAACGCTGGGAAAATATCGAAGAGGAAAAATATCCGTCCAAAATTGAATTAAAGGGCAGGGTAGTGGTGCTTGATTGTGTAACCCTGTGGCTTACCAACTTTTTTTCGGACGGTAAATACAATGTTGATGAAACATTAAGTTTTATAAAGAATGATTTTGATCAACTTGCCGGTGTTGACGCTAGATGGATTATTATTTCCAACGAAATAGGAATGGGAATGCATGCCGATACGGAAATAGGCCGGAAGTTTGCAGACCTTCAGGGATGGATCAATCAGCATATTGCAGAAAGAGCGGACAAAGCGATATTTATGGTGTCGGGAATCCCGTTAAATCTAAAATAATGAAGCACATTGTAATTTTAACCGGAGCGGGTATCAGTGCCGAAAGCGGACTAAAAACATTCCGCGATAGTGATGGATTGTGGGAGGGTTATGATATTGAAGAGGTGGCAACTCCGCAGGGCTGGCGGCGTAACCCGGTGTTGGTACAGCAATTTTATAACGAGCGCCGTAAATCGGTTCTGGAGGCAAAGCCAAATGCTGCACACCTCGCTTTAGCAAAACTCGAAGGAAAGTATAAAGTAACTATTATCACCCAAAATATAGATGACCTGCACGAAAAGGCCGGTTCAACCGATGTGGTACACCTGCATGGTATCATTACCCGTTCACAATCAAGTAAAAATTCAAAGTTAACCTACCCGGTAAATGGTTGGGAAATTGGTATGGACGAGATTTGCGAGCTGGGCTCCCCCTTACGTCCGCATGTGGTTTGGTTTGGCGAAGATGTACCCATGATTGAAACTGCAATGAATATATGTACCAGGGCTGATATTTTTATGCTGATAGGCTCGTCGCTGGCCGTTTATCCGGCGGCCGGATTGGTGGGATATGTGGGGCACGAAGTAACAAAGTATATTATCGATCCCAAAATACCACCTGTTTATAACCTCTCACAGTTAATTAAAATAAAGGAGAAAGCCAGTGTTGGAGTTCCAAAGCTGGTCGATGAATTATTAATGATTAAATAAAATGGAAGTACTCAACGAACGGTTGTTTTCACAACAGGAAGCTGACCTGTTATTTGAAATTATTGTGAACAGGAGGGATGTAAGGGGTAATCGCTTCACAGAACAGGAAATAGAAGAGGAAAAGCTCAATCAGATACTTTTGGCGGCGGTAAATGCTCCGTCTGTCGGTTTTTCCCAACCCTGGGAATTTGTGATCATAAAAAGCAAGGAAATAAAAGAACAGGTAAAAGCAACCTTCAACGAAGAAAATGAAAAGGCCTCAAAACTTTTCGTGGACGAAAAACAGCAACAATATAACCGGTTAAAGTTGGAGGGCATTTTTGAAGCTCCTTTAAACATTGCAATCTTTTATACCAATGCTAACAAACCAGTACTGGGACAAACCTCTATGAATGAGGTCGGCTTATACAGCGTAGTATGTGCTATCCAGAATATTTGGTTGATGGCGCGTGCACTTAATATCGGGATGGGCTGGGTAAGTATTATAGACCCCGAAAAAGTAAAAAGAGTTTTAAACGCCCCTGAAAATAAAAAGCTGGTAGGATATTTTTGCCTGGGATACACCAGCGGTTTTTTAGCGCAGCCAGAATTAGAGGTTTTAAAGTGGGAAAACCGGAAACCAATGTCCGACCTGGTATTTAATGACACCTATTAAATGTCGGTTTATCAAACTATACTTACATAATCACAATGTCTCAAAAATTAAAATGCATATTTAACTGGAGCGGAGGTAAGGACAGTGCCCTTGCACTTTATCATTGCCTGCAAAACCCGGATATAGAAATTAAATACCTTGTTACAACAGTTAACGATGCTTTAAACCGTATCTCAATGCACGGTGTAAGAGAAGAGTTATTGATCTTACAGGCCGAAAGTATTGGCATTCCGCTTTATGAGATCCGTTTGCCTGAAATGCCGGGAATGAAGGAGTACGACAATACCATGCAGCTGCATCTGGAAAAATTGCATAGCGAAGGAATCACTCATTCCATTTTTGGTGATATTTTTTTGGAGGATCTAAAAAAATACCGCGATGAACGCCTTTCGGAAGTGGGAATGACCGGTATTTATCCGCTGTGGAAACGCGATTCCCACGAGCTGATCAATGAATTTTTAACATTGGGCTTTGGTACGGTAATAGCCTGTACCCAGGCGCGTCTGAAAGATCTCGTTGGTAAAGAGATCACACTGGAACTGATAGCTCAATTGCCCGCTGACGTTGATGTTTGCGGCGAAAATGGCGAATTCCACACTTTTGTTTTTAAAGGACCGATATTTTCGAAACCTGTAAATTATAAAACAGGCGAAAAGGTATTCAAAGAATATGCTGCGCCAAAAACGATGGATGATACCTGTTTTTCAGCGAATCCGGTGAAAGGCATTTCGGGCTTTTGGTATTGTGACCTGCTTCCTAACGATTGATATAAGCTATCTTTTGATAGTTGCTATATTGCTTATTTACCGTGATTCTGGTAACGGAACTATAATCTATTTCCAATTGGAAAACCTTATCTAACGGGATGTTTAATAGATGAGCTAAGATTGACCGGATAACCCCTCCATGTGTTATGATAAAAGTTGCAGGTTGATTTTGCGAGTGTAATTCATCCCAAAATTGTGCACATCGCTTAAACAGCTCTTCAAAATTTTCGCCGCCCGGCACCTTGTAAGTTACATAATCCGCCATCCACAAGTTTAAATCTGCCTGATCAATATTAGTCCACGCAAGTTGCTCCCAGTTCCCGAAATGCATTTCAGAAATCCGCGGTTCGATTAAGTATTGGTCCCCGGACAAAAATTCAGCCAATTGAGTACAGCGTTTAAAAGGACTTGAATAAAAAACTGAACAGGAGGGTATTTCGCCTAATTTGTTTTTTAATGAGTCAAAGGACGACTTCCAGTTGGGGGCAAGTGCGATATCTGACTGCCCGTAACAAAGCTTTGCCGGATTATCAACTTTCGTATGTCTGATTAAATAAATTTCCATTAGTGCGCGTATTTAAATATCAGCATTAATGAAATATAAAATACGACTTCGGCAACCTGCTGAACGGCTCCCAGGCAGTCGCCTGTATAACCACCAATCCATTTTTTAAAATACCGGGAAAAATACCAGCGGACAAATAATAAGGGCAGCAATGTTAAAAATACATAGCCATTTAAAAGCAGCGCCAGGGGTGCAATTCCAATTAAAATAGCGAACAGCAGTTCTCCTGAGCTCATTTTGGTTGCAAGCGGTTTTGATTTGCTGCTTTCATCTTCCCGTGCATACTGATCCGTGTAAATTAAGGAAACTGCGGTTAAGCGGCTTATGGCATGCCCGCTTATTAAGATGATGACGATCGTCTCCAAGGGTAGATATTTTAAGGCGGTCCATTTTAAAAGTAAGATCAATCCGACACCAATCACGCCATAAGTGCCAAGGCGCGAGTCCTTCATGATCAACAATATTTTCTCCTTTGTCCATCCGCCGCCAAAGCCATCGCATACATCTGCAAAGCCATCTTCATGGAACGCACCGGTAGCCAAAATGGAAGAGACCATAGCCAGCAATAACGCAATATCTTTTGGCAGGATCCATTGAAAGATCCAGTAAGTTAATGCACTTATTGAACCTACAATAATACCAACCAAAGGGAAATACCTGGATGCCTTATTTAAGTATTCTTCTGAATGATCTACCCATTTTGGACAGGGTATCCTGGTGAAGTACATTAATGCAGTAAAAAAAAATCTGATCTCTTTTTTCATGCTTTGTTGGTTACGCCTGCTGATTCAAAGCTGGCCATCTCATTTAAAAAACTTACCGCTGCTTTTATAATTGGAAATGCCACTGCTGCCCCGGTTCCTTCGCCCAGCCGCATTCCGATATTTAACAAAGAGGAGAGGCCCAGGTAATCCAGTAAAAGCCGGTGGCCTTTCTCATCAGACAAATGACAGGCTATCACATAATCTTTAACTTCAGGATATAATTTGAACGCTGCCAGATAAGCTGTGCTGGCGATAAAGCCATCCAGCAAAATGATCATCTTGTTTTCGGCAGCCTGTAACATAGCCCCGGTCATCATCGCAATTTCGTAACCCGAAAATGCCTGCATTATCTCATTCCATGAACTGATCTCTCCATGGTATTCAGCCGCAGCTTTTAACAGTTTAACTTTATTATTCAGGCCCTGGTCATCCAATCCTGTCCCTCGTCCTATGCAGTCTTCTAATTTTATTTGGGTAAAATACGTCATCAGCATGGAAGCTGATGATGTGTTGCCGATACCCATTTCACCAAAAGCAATACAATTGCAGCCGCCAGAAAATATCTC
>JAQNCM010000042.1 GCA_029237615.1 Mucilaginibacter sp. | reverse complement strand
GCTTAAATATTTTTGCACCATGCCCGGCGGGCAAATACATTCTTTTTCGGGATGATTAAAGTATCCGCAGGGGCAAGGATTCATACTCGCCACCAACATAAATGAGCTTGGGTAGTCCACCGAAAATTTAGCCCTTGAGATGGTAACCTTGCGTTCTTCCAGCGGCTGGCGCATCACTTCGAGAGCGCTGCGCTTAAATTCGGGTAATTCATCTAAAAACAGCACGCCGTTATGGGCCAATGAAATTTCGCCGGGCTGCGGATTACTGCCACCGCCAACGAGTGCAACATCGCTAATGGTATGGTGCGGAGACCGGAACGGGCGGGTAGTAACCAATGCATCCGCTGCCGAAAGCTTACCCGCTACGGAATGGATCTTTGTAGTTTCTAACGATTCATATAAACTTAACGGCGGTAAAATAGACGGCAGCCTGCGGGCCAGCATAGTTTTTCCAGCTCCCGGCGGACCGATCAATATAACGTTATGCCCTCCGGCGGCTGCAATTTCCAGTGCACGTTTTATGTTTTCCTGCCCCCGCACTTCGCTAAAATCACTGTCGTAACTGGTTAGGCTTTTATAAAATTCCTCCCGTGTATTTACTATTTCGGCGGTTAGCTGTGTGCTGCCATTAAAAAAGCCCGCCACCTCTTTTATACTTTCAACACCAAACACCTCCAGATCGTTTACTATTGCAGCCTCGCGGGCATTTTGTTTAGGCAATATAAAACCTTTAAAGCCATCCTTGCGAGCCTGTATAGCAATCGGCAACGCACCTTTTATGGGCTGCAGGCTTCCATCAAGCGAAAGCTCACCCATTATCAGGTATTTTTCCAGGTTTTCATTTTCTATTTGCCCCGAGCTGGCGAGAATGGCAGTGGCGATAGTAAGATCATAAGCGGAGCCCTCTTTGCGGATGTCGGCCGGCGCCATATTAACAACTATCTTTTGCCGTGGCATGCGGTAGTTATTGGTTTGTAAAGCAGCTTCCACCCGCTGCATGGATTCGCGAACCGCGTTATCAGGCAGCCCAACTATAAAGTATTGCGGTTTGCCGGAGCTTATGTTTACCTCGATGGTTATGGTAATGGCTTCGATCCCATAAACCGCGCTGCCGAATGTTTTAATTAACACAATGATAAAGTTTATTCACTGCGTAAGTTATAGAATTTATTTGAGTGACAAAAAGTTAAAAACTTTCCCGTCAGGGCAAACGCATTAAAATCGATAGTTTTGGTAAGGCTGCGCCTTAATCCCCTGGAGCTGCCTGTTATAAACCAAATTTTTGTCATCATTTTAATTTTATTTGGTACAAAAGTAACCTGTTTTACTGCGGCTGGCTTTGTTTAAAAGCTCAATTTATCGTGTTCAATGGCTCAGGTTATCATATCGTACTATATAGTAACACTAAGTTTTATTGCAAAGTTTAATTAATAATCCTTATTTTAGTTAACCATTATAAACCATTGTTGATCGCTTTTCTGAACAAGCTGAAATCGGCATGGCCTGTCTTGTAATTAAATTTAACTAAATGAATATGATTAAAAAACTGATCGTAAAAGGCTTGTGCTTAAGTACATGCTTCGTTTTTTTATTGAGTCTAGGCAAAGTGAACGCCCAGGGCGACATAAATAAAGATACCGCCGAAGGCTGGCGGCAACTATTTAACGGCAAGGACCTTAACGGATGGAAACAAGTTGGCCCCGGCGGCAGGTATGTTAAAGATGGCCTTACCGGCAGTCATGGAGGTATGGGTTTATTATACTGGACAAAGGAAAAATTCAGTAATTGTACCATTCGTGTGGTTTACAAAATGCAAAAGACAAACAGTAATTCGGGGGTATTTATCCGTATACCGATTGAACCACACGAGCCCTGGATGCCAGTGTTTTATGGTTATGAAGTGCAGATCGATAATCATCCCGAAACCTCCAAAGAAAACGAGTACCATGTTACCGGAACGTTGTATTCATTAACCAAGCCTTTGGCCAAGCCTGGAAAACCTGGTCCGGAATGGAACGTTATGGATATTACCCTGGATGGCCCCCGGACCATTGTTTATGTAAACGGGCAAAAGGTTACTGACTATACAGAAGGCCAGCCGACGCCGGCACGCAAATTTGACTTTGAGCCTTACCGGGGCCCGCGCCCGGTAGCCGGTTACATAGGTTTACAAAATCACGGCGACGATGATATTGTATTTTTCAAAGAAGTTGCCGTTAAACCGTTAAAAAAATGATCATTCGTTATGGAAAAGGAAAAAAGTGATTTGAATAAAAATAACATAACCAGGGGTGATTTTATAAAAAAAACGGCAATCGCGGCAACCGGATTTTACATTGTGCCTCGTTTTGTTTTAGGCGGAAAAGGATTTACAGCACCAAGCGATAAGCTTTACATAGCAGCGGTAGGCTGCGGCGGCGAAGCGGAAAATGACATCCATCATTATGCGAGCGCTCCCAAAAAGAATGCTGTAGTTGCTTTTTTGTGCGATGTTGATGAGCGGCAGGCAGCGGCGCGCCGCAAAGAATTTCCTAAAGCGCCGTTTTATCACGACTGGCGCGAAATGTTTGAAAAAGAAAGCAAAAATTTTGATGCTGTTACAGTGGCCATACCCGATCATAACCACGCCCTGGTTGGTCTCAGTGCCATGCAGCTGCACAAACATTTATACCTGCAAAAACCATTAACACATGATATTTACGAAGCCCGTGTGCTGACCGAAGCAGCATCGAAATATAAGGTGGTTACGCAAATGGGTGACCAGGGCGCTTCATGCGATGGAATGCGAATAATGCGCGAATGGTTTGAAGCAGGGCTGATTGGAGATATTGAAAAGGTATATTGCTGGACGGATCGTCCGGTTTGGCCGCAGGGTATATCCTGGCCAACAGCGAAGCCGCCAATTCCAAAAGAACTTAAATGGGATCTGTGGCTGGGAACCGCACAGCAAACGGATTATGTTGATAACCTGGTGCCTTTTAACTGGCGGGGGTGGTGGCAGTTTGGTACGGGTGCGTTAGGTGATATGGGCTGTCATATTATGGGACCGCCGTTCAAATTACTGGAATTGGGTTATCCTACAGAAGTATCAGGCAGTGCAAGTACCGTTTATAACGGGATTTTTAAAGAAGGAATTTATCCTGAAAGCGGGCCGGTGTCAAGTTCTATCAAATTTAAGTTTAAACAAAAAAGCGGTAAAGGGCTTGATCTGTATTGGATGGATGGTGGCATAACCCCGGAGCGTTTGTCAGAGCTGGACCCCGATGTAAATATGAATGCGGCGCTTGGCGACGTTTCCAGTGAAAACGATTTTGAGGGCTGTACGCTATTTATTGGCACAAAAGGTAAAGTTTCCTGCGGTTGGGGTGGCAGTCATCCAAGATTGTTGCCGCTTTCGCTTAATAAGGATGTAAATATACCTGCAAAATATCCACGTGTGGAAGGCGGGATGGATGGCCACTGGTGGCAATGGGTAGATGCTGCAATCGCCGGGTATGGAAAAATGGAAGTGGATTCGCCCTTTGCAGGCTATGCGGGGCCACTTACCGAAACAGTATTATTGGGGAACCTGTTACTGCGCAGCTTTGATATCCAGGAAAAAATAAAACGGAATGATCCTGTTTACGGTAATATGGAAGGCTACAAATTTAGCGGCAGGTACAAAGCGCTGGATTGGGATGGTGAAAAAATGAAGGTAACTAATTTCGGGCCGGCAAATCAATTTGTCCGCAGAACATACCGGCAGGGCTGGGGCGAGCTTAAATTATAGTTGATACAACCTCCTTTATCGGGGAATAAATTTAATGCAGTTTGTCGCACTGCTGGGTACGACAAACTGCGACAAATTCTTACAATAATTAGTATTAAACCGCTGGGTGCAATTTGTGGTAAGTTATATACGAAACGGAGAGCAGCGCTAAAAATATAACCGGTGCCATAAATTTGGATGCCGGATCGCCCGAAGAGATATGTGCTATAAATGCCGAAATAAATATAATAGTAAAACCTGCATAGGTCCATTCTTTTATACGGCCCTTAAACGGTATCAACAATAATATAACACCAATAAGTTTACCTACCGCCAGCTCTTTCCGGAAATAATCCGGATAACCGAGGTGCATAAACCCCTGTACTGCTTTTTCCTGTGTTAAGTATGCATAAGCAGAATACGTCATCATTAAACCAATAATTCCGGTTGTTATCCAGTAGGTTATTTTCGTTGCTTTCATTTTCTTTTATTTTTTATTCAAAATTAAGTATCTTTACTATCAAAAGCATAGTACTATCCCGAAGGATAGCGATATGCTTTGGGATAGCAACATTGAAAATGGAAACGAGATTAAAACCCGAAATACACAGTCGCGAAGCTTGCAATTCAAGTGTCAGGGCTGTTAAGGATGCCTTGTATGTGTTAAACGGAAAGTGGAAGCTGCCGCTTATTATTGCCTTATCTGATGGGCCCATGCGCTTTAATGATATTCAGCGGGCTCTGGATGGTATCACCCCAAAAATCCTTTCGAAAGAGTTGCGTGAACTGGAGATGAATGAGTTTGTTGAACGTAAAGTGTTTTCTACCACTCCGGTTAGTGTAACTTATGAGTTGACACCGTACAGTCGTTCACTGGACAGGGTAATAGAAGAATTAAGGAACTGGGGTGTGCAGCACCGTGAAAGGATTGTGGCCCGCATGCGCAAATCATCTGCAGCATAAAAAGCAACGGTATTAAAGTGAAGGTATCAATTTGGCTATAAAACAAACCTTGAAACTTCTCTGACAAACTTAAGATCCATTGGCTGTTATTTTACAGTTACATTTTAACAGCAAACTATGGAATACAGACAATTAGGAGCATCCGGATTACAGGTGCCGGTATTAAGCTTCGGGACGGCCACTTTTGGCGGAGGAAATGAATTTTTTAAAGCGTGGGGAGATACACAGATTGAAGAGGCGAAGCGGATGGTTAACCTTTGCCTGGATGCGGGGGTGAACTTTTTCGATACGGCGAATGTGTATTCACGCGGGCTTTCTGAAGAAATATTGGGAAAAGCACTAGTAGGACTGCGTAACAAGGTACTCATCTCAACAAAGGCTACTTTTACAATGGGCGATGGCCCGAATGATTATGGATCGTCGCGTTTGCACCTTATACAGGCTTGCGAAGATAGCCTGAAACGCCTGGGTACCGATTATATTGACGTTTACCATTTGCATGGTTTCGATGGCAACACGCCCGTTGAAGAAACCTTGCGCGCATTGGATGATTTAGTTAGTAGTGGTAAAGTACGCTATATTGCCTGCTCTAACTTTTCCGGCTGGCACCTCATGAAATCGCTTTCTGTATCTGAAAGATATGGCTGGGCCCGGTATATTGCCCACCAGGCATATTATTCGCTTTTAAATCGTGAGTTTGAATGGGAACTGATGCCTGTGGGAATAGATCAAAAAGTGAGCACCATTGTTTGGAGCCCACTAGCGTCAGGACAGTTAAGCGGTAAGTTCAGGCGAGGTCAGCCTATCCCGGAGAGCTCAAGGATCAGCCAGGGTGGGGGGCATGGCCCGGCAACCAATTTTGATCATCTTTATAACATAATAGATGCACTTGACGAGGTTGCGGAGGAAACCGGCAAATCTGTAGCTCAGGTGGCTTTAAACTGGTTGTTGCAACGGCCAACGGTAGCTAACCTGGTTATCGGCGCCCGCAATGAAGAACAACTGAAACAAAACCTGGCGGCAGTTGGATGGAACCTGGATATTGAACAGGTGAAAAAATTGGACGCAGCAAGTGAGGTGGATCCAATTTATCCATACTGGCACCAACGCCAAAACCTGAAACTTAATCCCCTGCCAAAATTTTATTAATAAGATTAAATATCAGATCTATCAAATAAATAGGAAATGCAAAGTGTACTTGGGTCAGTGTTTTTTTTATTTGACCGTATTTATAAAATTAAATAAAATGGCTTGTAATCGCTTATAAGGCAATAATTTATGTATTGACTTAGATTTGACTATGTTGATAAGGTTGTGTAAAAAAATATTGTAAAACAAATTAAATCCGGTTATCTTTGTAGCTTCATATAAGGCGGACATCCTGTCTGCCAACTGTGATAAGGTTTAGGTTAAAGCCTCCAAGCAGCGAGTGTAAGGAGGCTTTATTTTTTACGATGTCTCGTCCTAATCATTCCCTTATCCTCTTATCTCATCAAAATAAGGTGTGCTTTTAATCTGTACGCATTTTGCCGCATATAAATATAGTGCAGCGCTCCAGGTTTGCCAATCAACCCCCATTACTTTCCCGTCCTGCGCTTTTATCCATTCGTTAAAACCAAAGCTAAGTGAGTCATCGCTGGATAGCCGGACGAGCTTTGTTAACTCCGCCAGTTTTTGTTCAGCAAACTTATACCTTTTGGCAGCTACAAGGGCGGCCACATAAAATCCGCATATAAAAGGCCAGACACCCCCGTTATGATAATTCCCGGGCATATTGAAGTATTCATAGCGTGGATGCCAATCCGGATCGCCGGGCAAGGTATATGGGAAAAAATTAGGCGGGATATCCGCAGCGAGATCACCTCTTTCTTTCATCAACGCACACTCATGTTCTACCCAATCAATAATTTCCTCGGCTCTTGAAACCGATACCAGGCCGGAAAGAATAGCAATACTGTTGCCCAGCAGATCAAACCGATCGCTGTAATGCACCTTGTACGACCAAAAAGCATAAAAAGGCTTGTTTTTTACTTTCAAGCCTTCATGTACGTGGTGGGGTATATAATCTGCAATGGTAAACCGCTTCATTTCTCTTGACACGTGAGCAGCGCGATCATTTAACCCAAAGAGCTTTAAATAACTGTAAGTAAGTGCGTTGACAAAAAGGCCATAGCCAATTACCCATTGCTCATCCCTCCAATCACTGGTGGGCTGCTGCGCAATCAAATAACGGTCTGACGGAGATTGGTATTCCATCCAGGTAAGTGCCTTTTGCACCGCATCGTTTAAAAAGTCGTCCTCTCTGGTCAGTTTTCTAAAAATACCGACGCCTAATAAAAATAATGGCGTAGTATCACTTGCTCCGCGATCATCCTTATCATGCACCAATGAAGTGATATGGCCATGTTCGGTTTGATTTTTGGCCAATGTTTGCAGTACCTTTCGGATGCTGTCAGTTAAAGGCTTGTTGTCGCTAACGGCTATTCCTAATATAGAAAACATCAGGTCGCGGGTATAAGGCTCGGGATACCCCCAGCCTGCAGTACGGGGAAGGCCATGAAAGGGGCCATGCATATTGTGCAGCAAAACCTCAATTGCGGCTTTTTTTGCTTCTTCAATTTCTTGCCAGTTTATCGCTTCCATACAACTTATTGGTTACATAATATAAACAAATTGAATGCTTTCCTTCTTCTAGCTTATTCCCAGCTTTCTGCCTGTTACTTCTACAAATTGTTTGGCTACCAGTTTGTAGTTAAAGTTTTCAACCGCACGCTTCCTGCCGGCTTTGCCCAATTGTATACGTAGCAAAGGATGGTTCATTAATTCAAGTAAGGATGAAGCAATATCCGCTACGCTGGCCCTATAATCAACAGTGCGGGGAATGTCAAAGTCAATTCGATGATTTTCTTCATAGCCGGCTGCTTTACCAAGTATCACGTGATCAACCGTTATTTTCTCAGCCACATTAGCCAGTAACGCTGTTTCACCATGGATAAGGGTATCCAGCATGCCCATAGCTTTTAATCCTATCACAGGCTTTTCACAAGCGCCGGCTTCCACCTGCGACATGCCAAAGCCTTCCAGCCGGGAAGGCGCAGCATAGATATCACATGCCCCTAATAACCAGGGCATAAAGTTGCGCGAGGTAATACTATTTGTATAAATAACATTTTTTTCGATGCCAAGCTGTCCGGCAAGAAACATATCGGCCTGGTTTTGTAGTTCGGTACGCGATTGGGGCCATACTTTGCAAACATATTTCCATGCAGGAACTTTATCATTTATTATGGACAATGCTTGCATCACTTCCTGAGCCCCTTTTGAAGCTGCATCGCCGCCTACAGTCAGGATCATTAGTTCATTAGGCGAAATGCCAAGTGATTCCCGTATAGCTAAAATCCGGGGATCATCCTTCTGTCGCGGAATAAAGGAACCGGTATCGCAACCAACCGGCAATACTTCAATATTATCACCACTGATACCATCTCTCACATACATTTCCTTTACCCAGTTAGAGGTAACAAGGATGAGTGGAAGTTTATTAAGCACATCCTGGTAATTAGCAATGTAGCCATCGGCAACCAGCCAGGGGACTGGTTGTACATTGTATTTTTGAGGATGAAGGATTATTTCAGGTGTATGCCCCCAGTAACCAACCCCAACAACTATGTCGGGTTTAAACCACTTATAGTACCATTCTTTTTCTGCAGGTGATTCCCAACTAACAGCATGAGCATCAACACCCATATCTAAAAGCCCCCTGTAAAGCAACTCTCCTTGAGTTGCCAGGCCGCTTGGAGACGGCGGGTAATCATACAATAATAATACTTTCATGGGTTTGCAGTTCCGCCAACCAGCCACTGCCGGGCTTGTTCAGCGGTAGAAAATTGCCAGTAAGCTTCTTCCATAGGAGTGATTTGGGCTTCCCAACTGTTTTTACTAAATCCGTAAGTGTTTGTAATAATGCTATATTTTTGTTCCCATAAATGATGCGGGAGTGTAAAAAAAACAGGGGCATCGTTTATGGCAACAGGCGTATATTCCCTTTGGCCGTCTTCGTAGGCGAAGGCCCATAGTTCACTTGTGTTTAATTTGCCCGAATGCCACAGGTTGATGACTGCTTTGCCAATCTCTTCGTGCCGGCGATGCCGGGTATATTCTCCGTGAATACTGTGGGTAATAACCAGATCGAATTGATTTGAAGGCAACAACTGCATAATAGCTTGTTGTACTTCATTTTCTGATAGAGGTCTTTGTTCAGGGCCATCGTCAAGGTCGCCCATAGCACCGTCTGCACCTAAAATTTTTTGTACAATTTCAAACTTTGAAGCCCTGTCAGCGTCATTTTTTCTGCACAGCGTGGCAATAAAACATTGCCATGAAGGATTACTTAAAACGGTACCTCCGCACCACAAAATCTCATCATCAGGGTGTGCCACAATGATGGCAACTGTCTTTGTTTCTTCACTCATCAGGTTCTAAAAAACATTTATCAATACAAATGGTTTTATCTGATTAAACGGTTTAATTGTGTTAAAAGTCTTTTATGGATAATTATGAACCTATTTATTGAAATATTCGGACAGGATAAAAACCTGACTGCTGCCCAAATGGCTTGCCGGGGAATAGCGGTTTTTTTTATTGCCCTGCTACTTATCAGGGTATCGGGGAGGCGGTCATTTGGTATTCGTACTCCGCTGGATAATATCGTATTGATATTGCTCGGTGCAACGTTAAGCCGGGCAATTGTCGGTGCGTCGCCCTTTATCGCTGTGGTGATCACTTGCTTTGCAATTGTTTTGCTGCACCGGTTATTAGGGTACATCATTTCACGAAATCAAAAAGTGGCAGAAATGCTGGAAGGTAATAAAATACTTCTTTTCAGCAAGGGACAATTTATCAATGAAAATGTCCAAAGGGCATTGTTATGTAAGGAGGATATAATGCAGGGTGTAAGAAAATCGGTATTAACAGATAACATGGACAAAATAGAACGAATATATATGGAGCGCAACGGAGAAATTAGCACGATTATGAAAGAAAAGACCTGACCATGTTTCAGACGTGGCGCCTTGTTTAATTAAACAGGGGAGTTATTGTTCAACGCTTAATTTTTAATACCATGGCTATAAAACACGTAGAGGAAAAGAAAAAAAACACATCAAAAAAGAAGTGGTCGGCAGAGTAACGGAACATAGTAACGCGCTTGACCTGGAAGGTAATATCTTCGAATCAAAGGATCCCAAAAAAATCGCCCAATCGTTAAAACATTCAGCCGAGCAAAGTACCCGAAAAAAGGCGGCGCCTTACCGTTCGGCTATGTCAATGCTTACTTTTTACATCAATCGTGCCGGGAAAAATCTCGAAGCTTCTCAAAAAGATGCGTTGGAAAAGGCCAAAGCCAGACTGCGAAAATTATTTGGGCGGGGATAACGTTTTAACGGTTATTTAGTTGGATTTTTTTGCCAGCCTGGTTAGTGATGACATTAACAGACTATTAAAATTAAATCTCACATACATCGTTTAAATGTAACCCAACCGGGTTCTTATTTCGTATAACGGATGATTTACTGTTTTGTCTCGTTTTGATTAAAAAATTAAACTGTTACTCCAATTTTAATAGGGCTATACCTATCCTTGCAAAATTTCGTTATACCTCTATTTTGAAAGAATATATATATTATATGGGAAAAAGCTACTCAAAATACCTTCCGGTTTTTATTGGGGTATTATTGCTGTCGATATCTATTACATCGTGCAGAAAGGATAAAGCGACTGGCCCGACCGGGCCGAAGCCGCTCGCAACCATTGGATTATACGAACAATTAGTTGATACCGTATACCGAAGGGTATACATTGCTATTTCAAAGGTAGGCAACACAAGCACTAATTATTACGGCATTTTTGATACAGGATCCACCGGGTTAACAATTGATGCAAACGGGTTAATCCCGGCATCAATGATCACCAGTTCGGGCATACAGGTTACAGGCGACTCTGTGAATGTAAACGGGATAACAATCACCAGTCATACAGCAATAATAAAATATGGAGATATAAGCAGTGAAACGGATGAGTATGGGAACCTGGCTTATACAACGGTAACCGTGGGCGACCAAAATGGAAGTATAACCACAACAAGGATCCCGATATTTTTATATTATAAAATCGTTAATAAAACAACAGGTGCAACCTATCCGGCGCACTCGAATGACGTTTTTGGTGTTGGACCCGGTACCAGCCCGGTAAACAGCGCAATAGGAAGCCCTCTAAGTTATTTTAAAACAAGTGCCGGTGTAACAAGCGGATTTAAACTGGCGATGTTTAACAGTTCGCAGTTTACGGGAGCAGGTAATTATGTGTCCGGCCTGCTTACAATTGGATTAGTGCCCAACGACCTTTCATCCGCAGGTTTTATTATGCATCCGCTTACTTTCTATGCTACCGGCGGGTACTCGCCGGATATAAGCGGGACCGTTAGCTATAACGGTAAAAGCATTCCTGCTACGCTGTTATTTGATACCGGAACACCGTCTGTTACCATAGTGGAAGATAATACAGCTACATCTGCAGGCAATTTACCGGCAAATTCAGTTATAACGCTAACCACCAATAACGGCTTTAGCTACTCTTACACTACCAGCCGCACTTATAATTTAACTATGATTGGCAAACCATCAGTAACCGGAGATCCCAGAACTATTTATAGTATAGACTTTTTTTT
>JAQNCM010000041.1 GCA_029237615.1 Mucilaginibacter sp. | reverse complement strand
AAGATAAAATCGACATCCGCAGTCTTAGCCTTGAAGCCTTGCAGGAACATTTTATCCGTATGGAGGAAAAAAGTTTCAGGGCAAAACAAGTTTACGAATGGCTTTGGAAAAAATCTTGCTTTTCTTTCGACGAGATGAGTAATATTTCAAAAGAACTTCGTGCCAAACTTGAGGCGCATTTTATCATAAATAATGTTAAAATACATAACTCACAGTTCAGCGCGGATAAAACTATAAAAAATTCTTTTATTTTACATGATAATCATCTAATTGAAGGCGTTTTAATTCCAACCCCCGGTCGGATGACGGCGTGTGTATCATCACAGGTAGGATGCAGCTTAACCTGTAAATTTTGTGCAACTGGTTATATGGAGCGCAAAAGAAATTTAAACCCCGACGAAATATATGACCAGGTAGTGCTGATTGATAAACAATCGCGCGAAAATTACGGCATTCCGTTATCAAATATAGTGTATATGGGCATGGGCGAGCCCCTGCTGAATTACAAGAATGTTTTGGAGTCGATTGAAAAGATCACTTCGGAAGAAGGGTTGAACATGGCATCCAAACGAATTACTGTTTCAACGGCGGGTATTGCTAAAATGATTAAAAAGCTGGGGGACGACCAGGTTAAATTCAATCTTGCATTGTCATTACATGCAGCAAATGACGAAAAGCGAAACACCATTATGCCTATTAATGAGCAAAACTCCTTAAAGGCGCTCGCTGAGGCTTTAAAATACTACTATGCCAAAACCAAAAATCCGGTAACTTACGAGTATATTGTTTTTGACGGTTTTAATGACACCCTGCAGGATGCAATGGAATTGGCTAAGTTTTGCAAACACCTGCCATGCAAAGTAAATATCATTGAATATAACCCGATATCGTTTGCGAATTTCATTAATGCAGGCGAAGATAAAATTGAGATTTTTGCAGATTATTTACGCAAACACGACATTACCACTAATTTGCGCCGCAGCCGCGGTAAAGATATTGATGCCGCCTGCGGTCAGCTGGCTATAAAAGAAGAAGCGAGAGGCTAGAAGCAAGTGTCAGGATAAAAATAGTGGCTTGTCTCTTATTTCTTGTTTCCTGGCTCTTACTTCTGGCTTCTCATACTAAACAAGTCACCTTTTTATCTTGATTCCTGACTCTTGATTTCTTGACTCTCTATATTTATTCTATATTGTAACATGAAACTTGCGCAGCGTTATCTGGTCGATTTTGTTTCTTTATTGTTTCCCGAGCTTTGCGCAGCCTGCAGGGAAAGCCTTGTAGCCAATGAGCATTTGCTATGCACCGATTGCAGGTACAACTTACCGTTAACAAATTTTCATTTACAAGCCGACAATATAGTTGCAAGGCAATTTTGGGGTAAAATTCCACTCGAAGGGGCTTATGCCCTTTATTATTTTACGAAAGGCGGTAAAATTCAGAATTTGATACACCAGTTTAAATACAAAGGTTCCAAGCAAATTGGGAATTTGCTTGGAGCAATTGCCGGTGAACAGTTAGTTACAAATAATGCATTTAAAAATGTTGATGTTATAATCCCAGTACCTTTGCATAAAAAAAGAATGCAACAACGCGGATATAATCAAAGCGCTTGTTTTGCGGAGGGCTTATCAGACAAATTAAATATCCCGGTTGAGGAAAATAACCTGGTACGGACAATTGCTACTGAAACGCAAACGCACAGATCGCGTTTTGCTCGTTTTGAGAACATGCAGGAGGTGTTTATTATTATCAATCCCGAAAGGTTAATAAATAAACATGTTTTGCTGGTGGATGATATTGTAACCACCGGCTCAACCCTGGAAGCTTGCGGTACACAATTGTTAAAAATTGAGGGATTAAAGTTGAGTATCGCTACTATCGCCTATGCAGAGTAAAGATCACAGATTAATTGATTCCTTTATTTCACGGATATAGCGGATTGTTTATTCGTTTCAAAATGCACATTTACACATTAAAAAATGTATATCTGATTAAACCTTCTGATACACGCTCAACTTATCAAATAAGCCTTTGGGGTCAAATGGTTTTAAGATATAATCATTCATACCTGCTTCCTCAATCTGGCCACGCTCACTGCTTAGCACTGAAGCGGTAAGCGCAATGATAGGCAATTGCTGAAAATAGGGTTCGTTGTTAGCTCTGATGAGCTGTGTGGCTTCAATACCCCCCATTTCGGGCATATAAACATCCATTAACACCACATCATAGTTACGGTTAGCTGTAACCTTTTCAACAGCCTGCAACCCATTTTCAGCAAAATCTGCAGTTGCGCCCCATTTTGATATTACCTTATTTAATAATAACCTGTTTATATGGTTGTCGTCAACAACAAGGATGTGTATTTTTAATTCGGTCTCCAATTTTGTAAATTAATCAGCTTCGTTAAACGGTAAAAACAAAAAAAGGTTATTGGCAATTGGTGAGTAGTTGATTAAGTGAGTGGTTGATTAAGTTTGAAATCTTTGCTCACCATCACTTAATCAATACAATTTGCTTAATCAAGGTCGTTACCGCGGTACAATGGAAAATCATGCATGAGCTTATGAACCTGTTTTTTTACTTTTTTCAACGAATGTTCATTCTCCGGATCGTTAATCACCATATCTATTAACTCCACAATTTCCTCCATGTGCTTTTCCTTCATCCCCCTTGTTGTTATAGCTGATGTACCCACACGGATACCGGATGTGACAAATGGCGATTTATCATCGTATGGAACCATATTTTTATTTACCGTGATATCCGCAGCTACCAGCGCGTTTTCAGCAGCCTTTCCGGTAATGTTTTTATTGCGCAGATCTATCAGGATCAAATGATTGTCTGT
>JAQNCM010000526.1 GCA_029237615.1 Mucilaginibacter sp. | reverse complement strand
TTACTTATTTTCGAGAGGGGGGGGGTAAGCAGGTGTGTTATGAGGAACGAATTTCACTCCTGCCAAAGGCAGCGAGGCTGACGGCGCAATGAAACCCGGCGCGATAGCGCGAGGTGCAATGAAGCCGCCTGCCGTAGCTGCATGGTTCCAACGGGTGTACAAATAATTTTGCTTTTCAGCAGCAAGGCCAGACGATTAAATCAACCGCCCGACATGCTATTTTGGGGTGCTTAGCGGTACCATCTTTATGGTCAACAGATTTCAGAAGCAAGACAAGGCGAACAAGTGCCCGCCTGCCAATACCGCTGAGGCTGTCAACACTTAATATCTTCTATATATTGCTTGTAAATTCTCTCCGCGACCTGATTGAATTTTGTTACTTGCTTTGATAGGATTCTTACTGAATCTCCGTCAGGATCAAATGAACTGTTATATCTTGATTGTGAATAGGCGTTTTGCAACAATTGATATAATTGTGCCCCCTCGGTGGTATTGAGTTCAAACACCTCTTTTAATTCATCGGTAAACAACAAGGTGAGCCTTAGCAACCTTGATAGATTATGCATTTGCACCCGGTAACCTATAATGGCTTGTATAATTGCTTTTAAAACGCTTTCAACAGATTGGTGCAAAAGGAATGCTGCAAGCCTGAAATTATTATCTGCCCTGTATAATTCTGCGCCTCTTAGAAATTCACTGCCTTGTTTACCCCACCTGTTCCAATTGAACGGTGCTCTTTCCAATAATATCTCCTTAGTTATTTTCTGATGACCGGGTAATATTAATTCAGGCGATTGATATAAAACAAATCCCTTTTGCATAACAGTTGACCAAAAACGCCTGCCAATGTTAAGGGCTTCTTTTGCGCTATTTGCCTTGTGGACTATGGCATGTACATAAGCAAGGTACTGGCAATTGTCTTCTATCTTATTAATCACTATTTTAGCTATTGGCAGAAGAGCCCTCAATGTCAAACTGATATTACTGCAATGTGCAGCAACTCAACTAAAAGCAATAAATGATAGCAACTGGACCGACCATCTGCAATTCATCCTTACCGCCATCACCAACGACGATAAGGATTGCATGGCATAAACCTTATCTATAATGAGTTATGAGTACCTCTTGGAACTGCATTTTTCCCAATGCGAAATCTTTTTAAAGAAAAACCTGACAAATAGTTATTCGGACAACGACAAAACGGATTATCAGAATAATCTTTTCGAACTATTCAAAAAAATAAAAGATAACATTCCTGCCGTATTAGATGAAATTAATATTTTTGAGATCCAAGAGCATTTGAATTTCATAACTAAGAGTTTGGAATTCCTGATGGATAGTACGTTAAATACCATTCCATTCGAAGTTGTCTCCTGCTTGAACCTGGCGCTAAAAGATTGGATAAATGAGGAAGAGTTCATTATTACGACCAGTTTAAATAATGATATTGATTCCTATAGTTTTGACGATACATTGGCAGTTAATGACTTCGTTTATAACTCTATCAACGCAGCCTATAAGATTTCCTTTAAAAAACGGCTTATTGAAATCAATCTTCCGTCAATTCTCGCTAAGGATTATTTTTCATCAGTTATATTGTATCATGAGTTGGGCCATTTCATTGATATATATTATCACATTTCGGAAAAAATATCGCTTGAACTTATAGAAAATCCAATTAAATGGACCACAGTGCAGAATTTTTTGCCTTTTGTGGGAAATAAGGCCAGCCTTGAGAAAACAAAATATCATGTTGGTGAATATTTTTGCGATTTGTTTGCCGCACAGTATATAGGCACAACCGCCACAAATTATTTAAGTTATTTGGAGATAAAAACGGCGCATAAATTGAAATTTACGCATCCCTCGACAGAAAACAGAACGGTAGTTGTTAACGATTTCCTGGAAAAGAAAGCCAATCCTATGGTTGAGCTGATTAATACATATACACAAACATTGGCCGAAGGTAGGAAGCTGGAAAGACGGCATGACACATTGAATGAGGACGACTTTTATAATTTTTTGCCGTTGATCATCAATGACCCTAAGCAATTACATGGTGTATTTCCATATGCCTGGAAGATTTGGATGGGTGGCACTGAGAAATTCAAGAAAAATGCCAATTTGCAAATCGACATGAAACCACAAGCAATCTATAAGGCTTTAAATAATTTGATTGAAAAAACTATCGGCAATTATGTTATACAACAAGACTGGGAGAAAGTAAAATGAGTGGGTTCGCATCCGGGGAGGAAATTAAGGAATTATTAGCCAGTGGCAAGATGTTTATCAGGCCGCTCCTAGAAGAAACGCAAATATCACATATCGGCATTGATTTTCGATTGGGCTGTAATTTTCTGATATCTGTTCACGGCAGAGAGCCATTCATCAACACATCACACAATACATTCAATAATGAAACTGAAAACCCCCGTGATATTAAACGATTTTTCCAGGAATCCCGTCGGCAGTTAGGTGAAACGTTTATATTGTATCCTAATCAAACTGTTTTAGCCAGCAGTTTGGAATATATCAAAATGCCAACAAACCATCTCTTGACTTTGTATATGCGAAGTTCTTATTCACGATTGGGTCTAACAGTTTCGACAATAGTTCAACCAGGATATTGCGGTTGCCTGTCTATTGAATTGACTAACAATAATAACAACCCCATTAATTTGGTGGTCGGTGCGCGGATTTTCCAAGGTGTATTATCACCTTCTAAGGACCATTCTCATTATTTCAGTGAGGAGAGGAAGTACATTTGCAGCGTCA
>JAQNCM010000493.1 GCA_029237615.1 Mucilaginibacter sp. | reverse complement strand
TCCATCGAGGCCGCCGGCCTGCACTCGCCGAGCGGCGCGCTCAGCCCATTCGATCCCGCGGTCCAGGCCGCGCATCCGCTTGCGGGGCAGGCGCGATCGGCCGCCGCGATCCGTGCACTGCTGGAAGGCGGATTCCTCGCCGAGCCGGGCCGCACGACCTCCGTGCAGGACCGGTTGTCGGTGCGCACGGCACCCCAGCTCAATGGTGCGCTCCACGACGCGGCTGCAGCGCTTCGCTCGTCTCTCGACGCCGAGCTCGCCTCGCGCAGCGACAATCCGCTCGTGGACGTGGACTCTGGCCGGATGATTTCGGGGGGCAACTTCCAGGCGGTGACGCTCGCGCTCGCCCTCGAGACCGCCCGCATCGCCCTCGCCCACGTCGCTTCAGCGAGCGAGCGCCGGATCGCGCTGCTGTCGTCTCTCCTCTCACCGTTCCGCGCGACCGGTGCCGCGCGCCTGCCGGGTCTCTCGTGGTACTCGGCGTCGGCGGCGGCGGCCGAGCTCAGGCATCTCGCCAATCCGGTGACCCTGGCATCCACCAGCCTCTCCGGGGACGTCGAGGACCACGCTTCCCTCGCCCCGCTGGCGCTGCAGCTTGCCGAGCGTTCGGTCCGGCTCACGCAGGAAGTGCTCGCCATAGAGGCGTTGCATGCCGCGGATCTCGTCGGGTTGGGGCCGGCGGCCGTGCTCGGCACCCGCGGTCTCGTCGATGGGCTGCTCGGCGACGTGCTGGATACGGATGCGGCGGTGCGTTCCGCGATCGCGCGCCTCATCGATTCGACCGGTGCTCCGGATGCCGGAGGCGGTCAGCCCTCTCCCGGAACCACCAGCCCGCTCTCGTAGGCGATGATCACGAGCTGGGCGCGGTCGTGCGCCAACAGCTTCGCCATGGTGCGGTTCACGTGGGTTTTCGCCGTCGACGGCGAGATCGTGAGGGCGGTGGCGATTTCGTCATTGGACAGTCCCTCGGCGACCAGCACGAGAACCTCGCGCTCACGTTCGGTGAGAACGCCGAGGGTCGACTCCAGCGGGAGCTGGGCCGTGCGCGGAGAGCTCTTCGTGTATCGATCGATGAGCGCACGGGTGGCCCGGGGTGAGAGCAACGCCTCCCCGGCGTGGACGGTGCGGATCGCGGCGATCAGTTCCGAGGGTTCCGTCCCCTTTCCGATGAAGCCGCTCGCGCCGGCTCGCAGCGCTTCGGCGACATAGTCCTCCTCCTCGAAGGTGGTCAGAATCAGCACGCGGGTGCCGGACAGGTCGGGATCGGCGCAGATCTCCCTCGTGGCCTGCAGCCCGTCCATGACGGGCATTCTGATGTCCATGAGCACGATGTCCGGTTGGGTCCGGCGCGCGGAGTCGATCGCGTCGCGCCCATTGGCGGCCTCTCCGGCCACCGACAGATCCGGCTCGTGGACGACGAGCTCTCGCACGGCACCCCTGATCAGAGGTTGGTCGTCGACGATGAGGATCGAAATGGTCATGCTCGACGGGCGTTCGTCGCGTGCTCGGCCGACGCGGTGCCGAAGGGAAGGGTCGCGAAGAGCGTGAACAGTCCGTGGGCGTCGGAGGTCGACATGGACCCGCGAACGGACTCGACCCGCTCGCGCATGCCGATGAGACCGTGCTGGCCCGATCCGCCGTCCAGATCGCCAGCAGGGGGACCGACACGATTGGTGATCCGCACGGTGACCCGCTGATCCGCGGCCGTGACATCGACCCGGGCGGTGGCATCCGCGCCATGCTTCAGAGCGTTCGCCAACCCCTCCTGGATGACCTTGTAGGCGATGATGCTGACCGCGCCCTGCAGCTGGGTGAGGTCGCCGACGATGTTCTTCGTGACGCCAAGGCCGCTGCGTTCGAACTCCTCGACCAGGGTGCCGAGCGCTGTGAGATCCGCGGTGGGTTCCAGCACCAGGGCGTGGGCGGTCGCCGGCGTCGAACGGAGAACGCGCAGGAGGGCGCTGATCTCACTAAGGACGCTGCGAGCCGATGCGCGAATGACCTCCAGGGCCCGTTCGGCATCCTCAGGGCGGTCGGGCAGCGCGTTCGAGGCGACGCCGGCGTGAAGGTTGATCGCCGCGATCTGGTGCGCCGCGGCGTCGTGCAGCTCGCGTGCGATCCTGAGCCGCTCCTCCGTTACCCGCCGGTCCGCCTCGAGTTCGCGCGTGCGTTCGGCACGGAGCGCTCGTTCGGTGATGGCGTCGATATAGGCGCGGCGATGGCGAGTGGCATCGCCGATCGCCGCGGCAACCGCGAGCAGGGCGGCCGGCTGCAGGAGGTGCGCGAACTGCCAACCGACCGTTCCGGTGAAAACGGTGCCGGCAACCAGAATCACGATGGTGATTGCTGTCGCGACCACGGTCATCCGCCGATTGGTGACGAGGGCTACCCGGTACATCACTATGGCCGTTGCGATCAGAAAGCCGAAATTGGATGCCGCCCAAAGGGGCGCGAGTACGGTCACGGCACCACACAACCCCAGGATGCCGAGCGGGAATCGGCGCCTTAAAGGGAGGATCAGCGCGAGTGCGGCGAGAGACAGAACGGTGATCGCCGGATGGCCGGCCGGAGCGGGCGTGCCCTCCTGGTTGGGGGCGAATCCGGCGAGTACCACGATGAGTCCGGCGAAAACGTCCGTCGCCCAGACTGGCGGTCGGAACCGGGCGACGGTTCCCGGCGGGGAGGCGTGTTCAATCATCGCGTCCGCACCTCCCTCGTGCCCTGGTTGTCCGTGCTCAGACTCGCACACCCCTCTGGCAACCGCATCCCGCCAACGCGGTGCTCGCGCGTACCGCGCTCGCGGTACGGAAGTGTCTGCGGGGGGAGGACGACGTGGCAGGGTCGAGGCGCGAGAGTTGAGGGAGCGCACAGAAGCTTGCTGTCCGCGCGATCCGAAGGAGACTGCCCATGACCGAGACCGTATTGGAGACGCGCGACCTCGCCAAGTCCTACGGGCGGGGCGCCAACAGGTTCGACGCCCTGAAGGGGGTGTCGCTGTCCATCGACCGGGGCGAGAGCCTGGCGATCGTCGGAAAGAGCGGGTCCGGCAAGTCCACCCTGATGCACCTGCTTGCGCTACTGGACCGGCCGTCGTCGGGCCAGGTACTCCTCAACGGGTCCGACGCCGCCTCGCTTGCCGGCGCGACTCTCAACCGAGCGCGCAACCAGACTTTCGGCTTCGTCTTCCAGCAGTTCTTTCTGATCCCGAACACGAGCGTTCTCGACAACGTCATCCTGCCCCTGAAAATCGCCGGCATCGCGACTCGAGCACGAAAGAAGCAGGCAATGGAGGCGCTCGACTCCCTCGGACTCGCGGACAAGGCGAAGAACAATGCCACGGATCTCTCCGGCGGGCAGAAACAGCGCGTCGTCATCGCCCGTGCACTGGTAAACGATCCGAGTGTGATCTTCGCCGATGAGCCGACAGGCAACCTCGATACGGCGACCGGAGGGGTCGTCGAAGACATTCTGCTCAATCTCAACAGGGAGAGGGGCATCACCCTGGTTCTCGTCACCCACGATGCCGAACTCGCCGGCCGCTGCGATCGCAGCATTTTTGTCAGGGACGGGCTCATCGTCACTCAGGAGCAGCACTCATGAAATTCCGCGACGTCATCGTCACCGCCATTGCCAGCACGTTCCGCAGCAAGCTGCGTACGACCCTCACCGTTGTCGCCATCTTCATCGGCGCGTTCACTCTGACCATCACCTCCGCGATCGGCACCGGGGTCTCGAACTACATCAACACCCAGGTCTCCTCGATCGGCGCATCGAACGTGATGACCGTCACCAAGGCTGCTGTTGCCGCGTCATCCAGCAACTCCGGCCCGAAGAAGTACGATCCGAACACCAGCGCGTCGAACACCCAGGGCGCGAACCAGGGCCCGGGGCGCGGGTCCACCGGAGTGCTGACAACGACCGACATCGGCACGATCAAGGCGATCTCCGGCGTGCTGAGCGTCGCTCCGTCCATCCAACTCAGTCCCGATTACATCCAATACGGCAGCAACGGAAAATACGTGCTCGCCCTGAACGCCGATGCCGCTCTGACCAAGGCGGACCTCGCCGCCGGTGCTCAGTTGAACGGCAACGCCGGCACCCGCGAAATCATGCTCCCGACCTCGTACCTGCACAACCTCGGATTCTCGAGCGCGAAACAGGCCGTCGGACAGACCGTGTCGATCGGAGTTACTGACTACTCCGGCGCGCAGCACATCGTGGATGCGAGCGTCGCGGGGATCCAGAATGAGACGCTGTTCGGCGGTGGAGCAGCGGCCAACACGTCGTTGATCGACGCACTGCAGCAGACTCAGGCGACGGGAAAGCCCGCGACCGTCACAACGAACTACGCATCGGCGACGATCACCTTCGATAACGCGTCCACGACGGCCCAGGTCACCCAACTCAAGAAGTCACTGACCGACAAGGGCTTTTCCGGTTCCACAGTGGCCGACCAGCTCGGGTCATTCGAGACGGTGATCAATGGCATCGTCGGCGTGCTCGACGCGTTCGCCGTGATCGCACTGATCGCCGCAGGCTTCGGCATCATCAACACCCTGCTGATGAGCGTGCAGGAACGCACACGGGAGATCGGGCTCATGAAAGCAATGGGGATGGGCGGCGGTCGCATTTACGCACTCTTCAGCCTCGAGGCCGTCTTCATCGGGTTTCTGGGCAGCGCGATCGGTGCCGCCTTCGCGATCGGCGTCGGGTCGCTGATCAGCAACGCCCTCTCGAACACGCTGCTCTCGGCTCTCCCGGGGCTGCACCTCCTCCAGTTCGCGCCAGCCTCGATAGCGACGATCATCGTGGTGGTCATGCTGATCGCGTTCCTCGCCGGGACGCTTCCGGCCCGGCGGGCATCGCGGCAGAACCCGATCGACGCGCTCAGGTACGAATAGGGCGGGCGCTATGCGACCGCTTCGAAGGCAGGCAGCGGCTTGGTGAAGGTGAGGTAGCCGAGCTCCTCCAGGTCGCCGTCGACATCGAAAAGCGGTTCGTAGTCGAGCGAGAGATAGAGCCCGACGGCCTCCGGCTGGCGAGCCCCCGTC
>JAQNCM010000023.1 GCA_029237615.1 Mucilaginibacter sp. | reverse complement strand
GCTTAACGAAACAAATCAAGAAAGAGGCATTTTTGTGATTAAAAAACTAATCAGCAAATTCCCGGCAGACAGGCAGAATACCAATATCTCTTTAGATATTGTCCGACACACGTTGCCATTATTCTTCGATGACATAATCAGGCATATAGTCACTGTAAACCCTGATCCGGAGTTTTTTGGAAGGTTGGATTTTTATCCTAACCATTTTAGTGCAAACGGTAAGTGGCAAATCTGGGCAGACTTTAAGGCGCAGGAATTGCGTGGAGTAGCTGAAGCCATCCGAGGACTAACTAATGCTGTTGACTACCTGGAGCACCAGGAATTGTTAAGCAGGAGAATTCAAATTCAAAAAGAAAACGCTGATTGGGAACGAAAACTGATTTTTAGGGGATTCAGATAAATCGCCGAAAAAATCATGGAAAGGAACTGATTATTTGTTCTTATAAATCTTCCGAATAATCCGTAAAATTTCTTGAAGGTGTTCTAACCGGCTCCCTTTATCCCCGCAGATAAAAGTTGAGTAGTACTCTAAACTACTCAAGTTTTTTTATTTAGCAGATGTCGACAATTCTATCTTTAATTTTTACTCGACCACCTGTGCGGATACCAGCTACAACTTTGAAGGTGCAATACCATAATTTTTTTTAAAAACGAATGAAAAATGAGACAAGTCTTCGAAGCCTAAACCTAAATACACATCAGATGGCGTTTTTCCCTGTTCCTTTATCAAATAGTATGCTTCCTGAAGTCTCCTTTGCTGCAGCCAGCGGCTTGGAGGTTTATTAAAAATTTTTTCGAAATCCCGCTTGAATGTCGCGAGGCTTCTTCCGGTAAGGTAGGCAAATCGCTGCATTTGCACATTATAATGATAATTCTTCTCCATAAACCCTTCCAGGTCTATTTTCCCTGGTTCGGAAAAGTCAAAAAGAACATTTTTAAAGGCCGGAACAAGCTGCAATAAAAGCAAAATGGCTTCTTTCTGTTTTACAAAAAGCAGTTCATCAGTTCCTGTACGCGTCAAGATTGTTTCGTAGGCCGAAAGTGACCGCATATAGTTACCGATCTCCGGTGAAGAGATCTGTTTAAAAGCAGGCGTGACGTCATATTGCACTACTTTATAGCCGTATTCCAAACTAATGTTTCGAAGTGTTTGCTGGTCAAAGTATATGGATATGGACCGATACTCACCCCGATCCGGAGGGCATTTTGCATATTTAACAAGATTATTTCGTCTGCAAAAGTAGCTATCGCCTGCGTTGAAGCTTATCGTATGGCTGTTGTCCGTCATCACCAGTGAACCGGAAATGATATAAACTAAAGTGTGCTCCGGAACGAACTGCTCACCTTTGCTACTTCTTGAGAAGTAACACGAATATTGTATAGGCGGTTTATTCATCATTTACGAAGTTACTGATCTTCACTTTTATTTTAAATAGAATGGTTTGCGGGGCGCATGACGCAGTCTTGCCTCTATCCGTTCAGCAAGCCACTGAAAATACTCACAAAGAAACGGGTCGGGGCGTTTCTCCCGTGAATCCCGGATCATTGTTTTATACTTATCCCAGGTAATGGAAACCAATGAGCCTACGGTTTTGTCCACGAGGTCAATATTGATGAGCCGTTCAGCCACAAGAATACCGAGCGATTCCATTTCCTGTGCAAACTGTGTGATAATAATCCCTTCGTGGGCAGGAAGCTTTTGCCATTCTTCATGGGTGGGCGGTATATCGTGCGCGGTCACATAATTCATCAGCTCGGAAAATTCCCGGGTATTGAAATTACGCAAGGCCTCCAGCGTGAACTTTTCCCGGCGGTCGCGTGCCGCTGTCTTTACCTGGACGATACCAAATATTAACGCGATAATGGCCGATAGGGCAAGCGCGATATTGGCAATAAGTGCAATGGTTTGAGAAGTCATAACCGTGTTGGATTTAAAAAATTAGATAAAAACCGTGATTAATGCGTAATGTAGGCTTTGGGTTCAAGATACTCTTCAAAACCCAGGATACCGCCTTCCCGGCCAAAGCCGGATTGTTTGAAGCCGCCGAAAGGAGCTAGCGGATCATGGGCTATACAATTGATCAGCACCCTGCCGGCTTTGATCTGAGCGCCGACACGTTGTGCCCGTTCCATATTCGCCGAGCTGACATAAGCATTCAACCCGTATTCCGTATCATTGGCCATTCCGATCGCCTCTTCTTCCGTTTCATAGGTAACAATAGAAAGGACGGGCCCGAAGATCTCTTCCTTGAATATTCTCATTTCCGGGGTAACGCCGGCAAAAACAGTGGGTTTAATAAAGTTGCCTTTTTCCAGGCCCTCCGGGTGGCCTTCGCCACCAATTACAAGTTCAGCCCCTTCAGTTATACCTGATCTGATATATTCTTGTACCCGGTTATATTGTTTGACGCTCGCCAGCGGCCCAAGAGCAACTTCCTTGTCTCGCGGATCACCGACCTTTATTTGTTCTACAGCAGCTTTGGCCAGTTTCTTTACCTCTTCAATACGGTCTTTGGGGACC
>JAQNCM010000608.1 GCA_029237615.1 Mucilaginibacter sp. | reverse complement strand
TTGACCGTACCGTGACCAGACCCGGCACGATGTTCACCGCGTCCTCGATGGGCTTGGTAATGGTGACCTGCATCTGCTCCACCGGCATCACGCCGTTGTCGATGCCGATCACCACACGCGGGAAGTTCGTCTCCGGGAAGACCGAGATAGGGACCTGGCTGGCGAGGTAGATGCCGGCCAACGTTAGAACGATCAGAAAGAAGAAGATGGTGCCGCGATATCGCAGCAGCCAGAAGCGCTGTTCCTCAGGCTCCTGCTTCTGTCGGGCAACCTCTGCGGGAAGTGCGCGGGTGGTCATTTGTCATCCCCGTCCTTGCCGGCCGCCGGCTTCTTCCCGTCCGTGGCATCCTTCTCGCCTGCTGCGGGCTTCTTCTCATCATCCGCCTCTTCGCCTGCGGCGCCTACCTTCACCTTGGTGCCTTCGTCCAGCGCATAGTTGCCCGAGACGATCACCATATCGGCCGCGGTCAGGCCGCTCAGGATCTGCACATCTTCCCCGTTCGAGATCCCGACGGTGACCGGCTTGGCGTGTGCTGCGCCGTCTTCCCCAATCAGCATCACACTCTTCTTGCCATCCTGCGCTGTCAACACAGCTGAGGATGGAATGGTCATGGCCTTCTGCGCCTTCCGTCCCTCAATCAGCCCGTGCACAGGTGTTCCCACCTTGAGCGCGCTCTTTTTGTTTTCCACGCGCAGCCATACCTCGACAGTCGTGCTGCCCGGGTCGAGAGCGGGACTGATGAGCGCCACCTTGGCCGGCACTGGATCAGGCACGCCTGGAACCGTGATGGTTGCCGCTCCCCCCACTTTCATCTGCTGCGCCACGTCCTGGGAGATATGCATTTTCGCCAATAGCCCTGATGTATCCATCACCGTCAGCAGCGTCGTGCCCGCCACGACCGTCTCTCCCGCAAAGAGCGGGCGATCCGTGACCACGCCCGTGATAGGGCTGCGGATCTCCGAGTACGACACCTGCGCCGTGGCTCCCAGGTACTTGCCCTCGGCCGAGGTGAGCTGCCCCTTCGCCGCCTCAAGCGCCGCCTGCCGGCTCACGTTCTGCATGGAATCCAGGTGTTTGGCGGCAGAGTCATAGGCCGCTTGCGACTGCACCAGGCCGGCCACGGCCGTGTCCAGATCCCGCCCCGGGATGGCACCCTCGGCAAACAACTGCTTGCGTGCCGTGACAATGCTTTGGTTCAGGGAAAGGTTCGCCTTCGCCTGATCTACATCCAGCTGCGCCTTCTGAAAATCCTCCGGCACCTGCGCCTTCGTCGCCGTTGCATACGTCGCCTGCGCGGCAGTATAGGCGCCCTTGTTGTCGAGCGCCGCTGCCGCCAGATCGCGGTTCTCCAGCGTCGCCAGCAACTGCCCCTCCTTCACGCGCGCGCCGCGCTGAACGTAGAAGCGCCGGACCGGCGCACTGATCTTGGGTGAGATCGCCGCCTGCGCCAGCGGTGTCAGCACGGCATCCGCCGGTATGTGCTCGACGATGTCGGCCACTTCCGGGTGTTCCGCTTGAACCGTCACGAGCGGCGCCGGCGTGGTCTCCTTCTTGCTGCAGCCAGCCGTTAACGCCAGTCCAGATAGGAGCGCAATCATCATCGCGCTTACAGCGGTTGATCTCTTCCGATCGAGTCTCATCACAGCGTCCCCGTCAGCGTCTGCAGATTAGCCAGCGCAGTCTCATAGCGCATCATCCCGTCTTCGCGCGCATTCTCGGCTAGCGCCAGAGCGGTCTGTGCGTCTACCACCTCCAGCACCGTGGCCTCGCCTGCCGTGTAGCGCATCTTCGTCAGCCGTAGACTCTCGGCCGCGGTCTCCGCGCTTAGCTCGAGCGACGCCGCCTGCCGCTGCGCCTCTGTCGCTTCTGCATAGGTCTCGTCGAGCAGTGCGATCTGCCGCCGCTGCGTCTGCGTCAGCGCAATCCGCGACACCTCGCGGCGAATCTTCTGTTGCTTCACGCGATGCGGCGTCGCCAGCCAATCCCAGACAGGGATGTCCAGTGTAGCGGCCACTGAATAACCAAGGTTGTTCAACCCGTGCGGATCCTTTACTGCAAACTGCGCTGCGTCGATACCGTAGCTGTAGTTCACAGACAGGTCCGGCAGATAGGCGCCCTCCGCCCCCAGCACATCGGCATTGCTCATTCGCAGGGAGGCCAGCGCGCTCTGCAACTCCGGGTAGTGGGCTGACGCGAGCCGCTCTACGTCAGCACGGGCCGGCAGCGGCGCCAGCGTCGTAGGACGCTCCGTCAGGTAAGGCGTACGCGGATCAGGAAACATCAGCACGCCCAGGTCAAGCCGTGACTTCTCGGCAGCCAGCCGTGCATCGGCGAGATCGCGCTCCCGCTGTAGCTGCTGCAATTGCGCCTTCACCACATCTGCATGCGCCGATTCTCGGGCGCTCTCCCGCTTCTGCGTCAGGTCGACAAAGCCTGTCGCCTCTGCGGCCGCTCGCTCCGCTACAGCGACCTTGTGCTCATTCGCGGCAACCGCGTAATACATGCCCACAACCGTGGCCACAAGGCCGCGCCGCGAGATCTCCAACTCGGCCCTGGACCGCGCCGCTGTCGCATTCGCCAACTGCAGGGCTGCTAGGCCCCTCAACCCGATGGTCTCGGTAACCGATGCCTGACTGATGTATTCGTGCACCGCGTTATTGGCGATAAAGACCACGGCTGAGGTGGATGTGCTGCTGCCGGGGACCGTAATCGTTGCACCCGTGCCTTGCGTGTAGAGGTATTGGTTGTGATAGATCACATTCGGCAGAAGCGCTGCCCGCGTGATCGAGCGATCCAGCGCGGTGATCTTGGCATCCGCTCGCGCCATCGCGAAGTTCGGCTCATTGGCCTGCGCGCGATGTATCGCCTCCTCCAGCGTGATCCGATCCTGCGCCGGAGCCGCCGGCGAAGGAGCGGAAGGCG